>NZ_JBSGIW010000104.1:0-23846 GCF_053605265.1 Streptomyces sp. NPDC003943
GGGGCCGCATCGGCGTCCGGGCGGCCGCACGCAGGAAGAAGCGGGCAAACACAAGCGGATGGCCCGCTTCCTTTTGTGGAGCTAAGGAGAATTGAACTCCTGACCTCCTGCATGCCATGCAGGCGCTCTACCAACTGAGCTATAGCCCCTTGTACGGGTTCTGTGGAGCTAAGGAGAATTGAACTCCTGACCTCTTGCATGCCATGCAAGCGCTCTACCAACTGAGCTATAGCCCCTTGTTTAGTTGTGTCGGCCCGGTTTCCCGTGCGGCGACGGAAAGAACAGTAACCGGCCGCCCGGCCGTTCGCCAAATCCGTATCCGGGGCCCCTCCCGAGGGCCGGGTAGGGTCGCCACCTGTGTCCGTCTCCGCACCCTCCCCCACCCGCGCCCGGCCGTGGCCTCTGGTCACCGCCGCGGCGGTCTGCCTGCTCTCGTTCACCGCGTTCTGGGTGGCGCAACGCCTCGCCCACGTGAACATGCTGGACGTGATGGTCTACCGCGCGGAGGCCGAGACGCTGCGGGCCGGCGGCGACCTGTACGCGATGCGCGCCACCTCGGCGAACCTCGCGATGACCTATCCGCCGTTCGCGGCCGTGCTGTTCCTGCCGCTGACGCTGGTGGGCGTGCCCCTGATGCGGACGCTGAACACCGCCGGGAACCTGCTCCTCGTGCCGGTCCTGGTCCAGCTGTCGCTCCAGCTCGTCCGCCCGTCGCCGGCCCGCCCCGGCGCGCGCACCGAGCTGTGGCGTACGACACTGTGGATCGCCGCGGTCGTCGTCTGGTGCGAGCCGGTGTGGACGACGCTGCGGTACGGGCAGATCAACCTGCTCATAGCGGTGGCGGTGCTGTGGGACCTGACCCGCCGCGAGGGAAGCCGCGGCAGCCGCTGGGCCGGCCTGGGCATCGGACTCGCCACCGCCGTGAAGCTCACTCCGGGACTCTTCGTGGTCCTGCTGTTCGCCGCCGGACTGCTGCTGTGGCGCCGGGACCGTGCCGCGGGCGCCGGCCCGGGCCGGGGCGTGAACGCGTGGCTGCGCACGGCGCTGACGGCCACCGGCGTGTTCCTGGTGACGACGCTGGTGATGGCGGTGGCGCTGCCGGCCGACTCGAAGACGTTCTGGACGCGGACCCTGTTCGAGACGGGCCGGGTCGGCCACACCGAGGAGACCGCCAACCAGTCCCTCAGCGGCGTCCTGGCCCGGCTGATGCACACCGACGCGCCCGGCCTGTGGTGGGTGGCCGCGGCCGTGCTGCTCGGCGGCGCGGCGATGGTGCTCGCGGTGCGGGCGGCGGTGCGCGGCGACCGCGCGGTGGCCGTGGTGATCACCGCGTTCACGGCGCTGATGATCAGCCCGATCTCGTGGTCGCACCACTGGGTGTGGGTCGTGCCCCTGCTGATCCTGTTGTACGAGCGCTGCACGCGTGCCTGGCCGGTGACGGCGGCGGTGGCGCTGGCCTTCGCCTCGTTCGCGCTGTGGTGGGTGCCGCACGACCCGGGCCGGCCCGAACTGGAGCAGAACGCGGGCCAGATGCTGCTCTCGGCGGTCTACCCGCTGACGGCGCTCGCGGTCTTCGCCGGCTATGCGCTGTCGCTCCGGCGGGCGCGGAACGAGGAGCTCCGGACGCCGGTCCCGCAGCCCCGGGACGAGACGCGGGAGGCCCGGGAGACGCACGAGACGCACGAGACGCGAGAGCCTCAGGCCGCGCGGGCCGGTCAGGCCGTCGCGAAGGAGTAGAACCGCTTCAGGGTGCAGTGCTCGTCGAGGAGCCGGCCGTAGATCGGCTCCCCCTCGAGCTCGCGGTAGGTCTCGATGGGGTCGCCCTTTATGATCAGCGCCCGCGCGCACTCCTCGCACCAGTACTGGAACGAGGGGTTCACGGGGTCCATGTCGCGGACGATGGGCGTCCCGCTGCCGCACCAGTCGCACTTCCGCCGGTGCGCGCCCATCACTCGGCTCCCGTCACGGTCGCGGCACACGCCGCTCCTGCGACGGGTGGTGTCCATGGTCCTGGGGCGGAATCCGCGACGGCATCGGCTGCGATCTCCTCGGCACCGTCCACGGCCATGCGCGCTCCCTCCCGCCCGGACCCTCTTCCCCTCCGGCGGTCCGATTGTGCCATGGCCCCGCAAGGGGGTCAGCGTCGTCGGCGGAGCAAGCTCGCCGAGGCCCCCAGGACCGCCGCCGCGGCCAGCGCGAGGGTGCACACCCAGAGCGCGTCGGCGGACATGTGCGCCCCCGGCCCGGTGATCCTGCCCAGGAAGAGCGCGCCGAACGCGGCGACGCCGATCAGCTGGCCGAGCTGGGTGACGGTGGCGAGCAGCCCGCTGGCGTCGGCGGCGTCCGCGGGCCGTACGGTCGCGAGCGCGCCGGTCAGGGCCGGGCTGAAGGCCAGCGCGAGACCGGCCCCCATGCCGCACAGGGCCGGGTAGAGCGCCCAGCCGCCCGTGCCGCCGTCCTTCAGGACGGCGCCCACGCCGACCGAGGAGGCGGCCGTGAGGAGGAAGCCGCACGTCACCAGGAAGGGCTGCAGCGGGGTCGGCCAGCGCCGCCAGGTGAGACCGACCAGCCCGAAGACGGCGGCGGTCGGCGCGAAGGTGAGGCCGGTGCGCAGGGCGCTGTGCCCGAGCCCGCCCTGGAGGTGCAGGGTGAGGAGGAACAGGAACCCCGCGTTGACGCCCATCGCGACGGCGATCCGCACGACGGCCCGGCCGACGCCGGGGGCGCGCAGCACCCGGGGGGCGATGAGCGGGGCGCCGCCGCGCCGGGCGAGCCCGGCCTCGTACGCGCCGAAGGCGGCGAACAGGAGCAGCGCGCCGCCGAAGGACAGCCAGGTCCACAGCGGCCAGCCCTTCTCCTGGCCGAGGACGAGCGGGACGGTGAGCAGCGTGACGGAGCCGGCGAGCAGCAGCAGTCCGGACAGGTCCAGGGAGCGCGCCCGCTCGGCCTCGGTGCCCGTGTCGCGCGGCAGCACCTTGCGGCCGAGGGCCAGCAGGACGGCTCCGATGGGCACGTTGACCAGGAAGACCGGGCGCCAGCTGGTGCCGAACAGGTCGGCGCTGACGAGGACGCCGCCGACGACCTGGCCGGCCGCCGCGCCGGTGGCGAGGACGGCGGAGTAGACGCCGAGCGCGCGGACCCGGGCCTCACCGGTGAAGTTGCGCTGGATGAGGCTGAGCACCTGAGGGATCATCAGGGCCGATCCGGCGCCCTGGACGACCCGGAAGGCGATCAACTGGCCGGTGTCGGCGGCCAGTCCGCAGGCGAGCGAGGCGGCGGTGAACAGCGCCAGCCCGGCGAGGTGGACCCGCCGGTGGCCGATCCGGTCACCGAGTCGGGCTCCGGTGATCAGCAACACGGCGTAGGCGATGGTGTAGCCGGCGACGACGAGCTGGAGCCCGGCGCCCGTGGCGGCGAGTTCGGTACGGATGGTGGGGGCGGCGACGTTGACGATGAAGACGTCGAGCAGGGCCATGAACTGGGCGGCGAGCACGGCACCGAGCAGCACACCGGGGCGGTTGTCGGTGCCGGGGTCTTTACTGAGTACGGGACGTGTGGTGGTCGTCGTCATGGGAGGAGCGTGGCGCCGGCCCGATACGGGTAACGAGAGCCCGTCGATGCTGGTACTGACAGCACCTGGCAACGGCGGTGCGGGGACTCGACCATGGGGGTGTGACGACTGTGGCAGCACCAGGTGAGACACGGCGCAGGCCGGAGCTCGCGGCGTTCCTGCGCAGCCGGCGGGCGCGGGTGACGCCCGCGGACGTGGGCATGCCGCCGGGCCTGAGACGGCGCACGCCGGGGCTGCGGCGCGAGGAGGTGGCGCAGCTCTCCGGTGTCGGCGTGACCTGGTACACCTGGCTGGAGCAGGGGCGGCCGATCAACGCCTCGGCGCAGGTGCTCGACGCGGTGGCCCGCACGCTGCGGCTCGACCGGCCGGAGCGCGAGCACCTGTACCACCTCGCCGAGGTGCCGTACGAGCCCGAGGCCGCGCCCGAGCACGTGCTGGCGGTCAGCCCGGAGATCCAGGGCGTCCTGGACGCCCTGGTGCCGCAGCCGGCGGTGGTCTACAACGCGCGGTACGACGTGCTGGCCACCAACGCCGTGTACGACCTGCTGTTCCTGCGGGAGGACGGCAGGCCCTGGACGGGTCCCTTCGGCGTGCGCAACGTGCTGTGGACGCTCTTCACGATGCCCGATCACAGGTGCCCGGTGGTCGACAAGCGGCAGGAGCTGCCGATGATGGTGGCCCAGCTGCGCGGGGCGTACGGGCGCCATGTGGGCGAGCCGGCCTGGGAGTCGCTCGTGCGGCTGCTGTGCGAGGCGAGCCCGTACTTCACGGAGTTGTGGCGCAGCGGCGACGTGGTGCCTCCGGGCACCCGGGTGAAGACCTTCCGGCACCAGCGGGTGGGCGAGATACGGATGACCTCGGTGTCGCTGTCGATCAACGGGATGCCGGAGTGCCGGATCATCACCTATTTGCCCAAGGACGAGGAGAGCCGGCGGGCCATCGACCTGTTGCTGAAGGAGAGGTGACGGACCGCCGACCAGGGCAGGGCCGGGACGCCGCCAGGTGGCACCGGGACGGCAAACGACGAATCCCGCCCCCTGCTGGGGACGGGATCCGGTGACTGTGGAGCTAAGGAGAATTGAACTCCTGACCTCCTGCATGCCATGCAGGCGCTCTACCAACTGAGCTATAGCCCCGCGTGTTCTTCGCGCTCCGCGCTGCGAACAAGATGAACTCTAGCCTGTGACCTGCCGGAAAGTGAAATCGGATCCGGCAGGCCACACGCCAGGGCTCAGGTGTCGTCGCCGAGAACGGGCTCGGGCAGCGTGCCGGCGTTGTGCTCCAGGAGGCGCCAGCCGCGCGCGCCCTCGCCGAGGACGGACCAGCAGCAGTTGGAGAGGCCGCCCAGGGACTCCCAGTGCCGCGCCTCCAGGTCGAGCAGCCGGCCGATCGTGGTGCGGATCGTGCCGCCGTGGCTGACCACGACGAGCGTGCCGTCCTCGGGCAGCTTGTCGGCGTGCTCCAGGACGACCGGGGCGGCCCGGTCGGCCACCTCGGTCTCCAGCTCGCCGCCGCCCCGGCGCACCGGCTCGCCGCGCTTCCAGGCGGCGTACTGCTCGCCGTACCGCGCGGTGATCTCGTCGTGCGTCAGGCCCTGCCACTCCCCCGCGTAGGTCTCGCGGAGGCCGGAGTCGAGGGCGACGGTGTGACCGGTGAGCGCGGACAGCTCGGCGGCCGTGGCGGCCGCCCGCTTGAGGTCCGAGGAGACGATGGCGTCCGGCTTCAGCGCGGCGAGCAGCCGGGCGGCCCGGCGCGCCTGGGTGACGCCGGTGTCGGTCAGCTCGATGTCCGTGGAGCCCTGGAAGCGGCGCTCCAGGTTCCAGGAGGTCTGGCCGTGGCGCCACAGCACGATGCGGCGGCCGGTGCCGCCCTTGCCGCTGGTCAGCTCAGCTCACCGTCCGCTCCGTCGGCGCCGGTCAGCCGGGCGTGCTCCTCGGCCTTGCCGCGGGTCTTCAGCGCGTCCTCGGGCAGCGGCAGCTCGGGGCAGTCCTTCCACAGCCGCTCCAGGGCGTAGAAGACGCGCTCCTCGCTGTGCTGGACGTGGACGACGATGTCGACGTAGTCGAGGAGGATCCAGCGGGCGTCGCGGTCGCCCTCGCGGCGCACCGGCTTGGCGCCGAGCTCCTTGAGCAGCCGCTCCTCGATCTCGTCGACGATCGACTTGACCTGGCGGTCGTTGGGCGCGGAGGCGAGCAGGAAGGCGTCGGTGATCGACAGCACGTCGCTGACGTCGTACGCGATGATGTCGTGAGCGAGCCGGTCGGCCGCCGCCTGGGCGGCGGCGTTGACGAGCTCGATGGAGCGATCCGTGGCGGTCACAAGCAGGCTTTCGTCGGCGGTCTGAGTCACCTCAAGGGTCTCATGTACCGCCGACGGTCCCGAAAACGATTATCGGAGGGTCACCGCTTGGTGCCGGGGATCTTGTAGTCCCCGCCCAGCACGACCGTGACCTGGGCGTTCCCGGTTGGCTTGCCCTTGGTGACGGATCCGAGGGGCAGGCCCAGGGTCTTGGCGACCTCGACAGCGGTCGGCTTCTGGCTGTCGTCGGCGTAGACGACCTGGGACTTCTCCTCGGTGTCGGCCTTGGTGCCGCCGACCACGGCGTAGCCGCCGTTGATCAGGACCACGCGGGCCGCCTCGGTGGCTTCCTTGCCGGTGGCGTCGCGGATCGCGACCCGGGTGGCGCCGCCCTGGTCGGGGGCGCTGACCTTGCCGCCGAGGATGTCCTTGACCACGCTGTCGCTGGTGGCCTCGCTGAGCGAGCCGTCGGGCTCGACGGGCAGCAGGGCGGTCTTGTAGTCGCCGACCTTGGCGTGCTCGGCGAGCTTGGCGAGGGAGGCGCCGAGGTCCTTCTCGGGCAGCGACGGGTCGAGGATCTGGGCGAGGGTCTCGATCGTCATCGTGGCGGCCTTGGGGTCGTCGGAGATCTTCCGCAGCACCCCGTACATCACCTGGCCGAAGCGCTGGAGCTGCTTGGCCTCGGCCTCGCCGGGCGCCCGGTAGGTGGCGTAGGCGACGGCGGCGCGGCCGTTGAGGGTCTGGTTCTCGCCCTTCTTGACCAGCGGCTCGGCGCCGGGCTTCTCGCCGGGCACGTCGGTGTCGGTGGTGATGTCGATGTCGCTGACCAGCTCGACGAGGTTCTCCAGGTACGGGGTGTCGAGCCGCCAGGTGCCGGTGATCTTGGCGCCGAGGAGGTTGCCGATGGCCTCGCGGGTGCCGCTGGAGCCGTCGTCCTCGACGGACTTGGCGAGCGTGGTGGTGGAACCCTCGTCGTCGGCGACGGCGAGCGAGTTGGGGAGCAGGACGGTGGTGCCCTGCTTGGTGGTGCTGTTGTCCACGAGGAGGGCGGTGGAGGTGCCGCCGCCCTTGGTGTTGTGCAGGTGGACGACGATGGTGTCGCGCTGCTGCGGCCCGGTGGCGGTGTTCTGCCGCTGCTGCGCGTCGCCGGACAGGCCGGGGAGCTTGCCGGCCGACCAGAGCCAGCCGACGCCGCCGACGACGGCGAGCGCGAGGACGACGACGAGGGCGACGACGCGGTTGCGGCCGCGGCGGCGGGCCTCCTCGCGGCGCTCGGACCGGCTCTCGGTGAACTTCAGCCAGTCGATGACGTCCTCGGAGTCCTCGTCGGGCTCCTCGATGAACGAGAACTGCTCGGTGCGGTACGCGCGGCCGTCGGCGTCCGGCGCGGGGCGCTGCCCGGGTACGGGCGCGGGCTCCCGACCCTGGGCCGGAGCCGGGCCGGGCGCGGGCGCCTGCGGCGGGACCTGGGGCGTCTGCGGCACGGGCGCGGGCTCGGTCTGAACGGCCCACTGCTGCCCGGTCCGGCCGGTGGCGTCGTACGAGGTGTAGTCGTACGAGGGCTGCGCGGCGTACGGGTCGTACTGCGGCTGCTGCGGCTGCTGCTGCCCGTACGGGTCGTAGTCGTAGCCCTGGGGCTGCGGCGGGGCCTGGGGGGCCTGCGGCTGCTGCTGGTGCTGCTGCTGCCCGTACGGGTCGTACTGGTCGTACTCGTAGGACTGCTGCGGGACCTGCTGCTGGTACACCGGCTGCCCGTACGCGTCGTAGCCGATGATCTGCGGCTGCTGGTAGTACGGGTCGTACGGGTTCTGCTGATCGTTCACCGGTGGCCCTTTCCGAGGCTCACTCGCCGCGGTACAACTGGCGCTTGTCGATGTAGCGCACCACACCGTCCGGGACCAGATACCAGACCGGGTCGCCCTGTGCGACCCGCGCCCGGCAGTCCGTGGAGGAGATGGCGAGCGCGGGGACCTCGACCAGCGACACCCCGCCCTTGGGCAGGCCGTCGTCGGTGAGGTCGTGACCAGGGCGGGTGACGCCGATGAAGTGCGCGAGCGCGAACAGTTCCTCGGCGTCGCGCCAGGTGAGGATCTGGGACAGGGCGTCGGCGCCGGTGATGAAGAAGAGGTCCGAGTCCGTGTTGAGGTCGCGCAGGTCCCGCAGGGTGTCGATGGTGTACGTCGCGCCGCCGCGGTCGATGTCGATGCGGCTGACGGAGAACTGCGGGTTGGACGCGGTGGCGATGACCGTCATCAGATAGCGGTCCTCGGCCGGCGAGACGGCCTTGTGGCTCTTCTGCCACGGCTCTCCGGTCGGCACGAACACCACCTCGTCGAGGTGGAACAGGGCGGCCACCTCACTGGCGGCCACCAGGTGTCCGTGATGGATCGGGTCAAACGTTCCGCCCATCACGCCGAGTCGGCGTTTGCCGCGACCGCCAGTAGGCATTTCCTGCTCTCCCATGCGTGCAGAGCCTACTGGCACGGCGGCGGACGCCGGATCAGCGGCCTCCCGGCTCAGCGGTCGCGGTTGAAGCGGGTGGTGATCCACAGCAGCAGAAGGAGCGCGAGCAGGGCGCCGCCACCCGTGATGAACGGGTTGAGGCTTTCGTGGTTGCCGCCCTCGGCACCCTCGGCGAGCGTGACCAGGTTGGCGGCGGTGGCGTGGAGGCTCATCTTCGGCAGGACCTTCGATCGGGGATGGGAGCGGAGACTTCGCGCACATCGTATGCGGCGCGTCGCCGAGCGCTCACGCCGACTCAGGCGTTGGCGTCACCGGGACCGTTCTCGGCCCGGTTCGCGGCGGCCCGCGAGCCGCCTTCCGCGACCTCACCGGCCTGGGCGCCGGCCTGGATTCCGGCCTCGGTGTCGGCCTGGACTCCGGCCCGGACTTCGGCCTTTGCTTCGGCCTCTGCTTCGGATTCCTCGGCGCCCTTGCCGTAGCCGCGCACCAGGAACCAGGCGAGCAGGGCGCCACCGACCATCGAGACGAGCAGCACGATCCGCAGCGTGTCGCCGGGCCCCTGGGTGGAGGCGGCGGCGAGCAGGGCGGCGACGGCGGTGGTCGCGGTGTCCGTCATGGTGTCGTGCTCCTCGGTTGTCCACAGTGCCCGAGTTATCCACAGGCTCCGGCACACGGTAGCCCCCTCGCCTAGGCTGGGTCGCGTCAGGGGGACGAGCACCGACTCGTACGAACAGGGGGCATCCATGACCGACAACCAGGAGAACCTGCCGGGCCGGCGGCGCAAGCGCTTCCCCGGTATCTCCTCCCGGGCCTACGAACACCCGGCCGACCGCTCGGCGCTGGTCGCGCTGCGCAGGCTGAGTGGCTTCGACACCGTCTTCAAGACGCTGAGCGGGCTGCTGCCCGAGCGCAGTCTGCGGCTCCTCTTCCTCTCCGAATCCGTGCGGGTGAGCGACGCCCAGTTCCCGCACCTCAACGCCATGCTGCGGGACGCCTGTTACATCCTGGACCTGGAGAAGGTCCCGCCGATGTACGTCACGCAGGACCCGCAGCCCAACGCGATGTGCATCGGCCTCGACGAGCCGATCATCGTCGTCACCACCGGTCTGGTGGAGCTGCTCGACGAGGAGGAGATGCGGGCCGTCGTCGGGCACGAGGTGGGTCACGCGCTCTCGGGCCACTCCGTCTACCGCACGGTGCTGCTCTTCCTCACCAGCCTGGCCCTCAAGATCGCCTGGGTCCCGCTGGGGAACGTGGCGATCATGACGCTCGTCACCGCGCTGCGCGAGTGGTTCCGCAAGTCGGAGCTGTCGGCCGATCGGGCCGGGCTGCTCGTGGGCCAGGACCTGCAGGCGTCCATGCGCGGCCTGATGAAGATCGCGGGCGGCAACCACCTGCACGAGATGAACGTGGACGCGTTCCTCGCCCAGGCCGACGAGTACGAGAAGGGCGGCGACCTGCGCGACTCCGTGCTGAAGATCCTGAACGTGCTGCCGCGCTCGCACCCGTTCCCGACGATCCGGGCGGCCGAGCTGAAGAAGTGGTCGGAGACCCGCGACTACCAGCGGATCATGGACGGCCACTACCCGAAGCGCTCGGAGGACAAGGACACCTCGGTGACCGACTCGTTCCGCGAGTCGGGGCGGCACTACGCGGACTCCGTGCGCAGCAGCAGGGATCCGCTGATGAAGCTGGTCAGCGACATAGCCGGCGGCGCCGGGGACCTCGCGGGCGACCTCGGCGGCAAGCTGTTCGGCCGGTTCGGCAGCGGCAGTGGCGGCGACGGCGACGGCAAGGACGGGGGCGGCAAGAGCGGGCCGGACGCGCCGGCTCAGGGCTCGGCGGGCTCGGCGGGCTCGGCGGGCTCACCGGACGGTAGTCGTGGCTCCGCCCAGGAGCCCGGTCAGGGCTCCGGTCAGAACGAGGGCTGAGCGCTCGGGGCGAGCACGCCGCAGAGCGAGGAGACGGCGGGCGCGGCCGTGGCGTACGGGTCGGTGGCGGCCTGCCGGCTCCGGTCGGCGGCCCGCTCGCCCGCCAGCAGGGGACGCAGCGAACCGGTGGTGTCGGCGTCGCAGGACTGCGGGCCGGCCTGGACGGCGCTGGTGAGCAGCTCGGCGCGGTGCGCCTGCAGGTCCTCGCGGTCGAAGCGGAAGCGCAGCTCGCGGTGGACGGTGAACAGCGAGGCCTGCGGGGCCGGGCCGTTGCCGGCGGTGGCGGGGCGGACGGCGTAGGTGAAGGTGTGGTCTGCCGTGACCTCCATGAGGTCCGGGTTGATCTCCGCGAAGCGGAGGGTGCCCTGGACGCGGACGGAGGGGTCGGCGAGGACGACCCGGTGGGGGTCGAAGCGGACCAGCCAGCCGGCGACGGCGTGCCGGCCGTCGTCCTTGGGCGACTCGACGCTGTGGTCGAACTGTTCCTGCTGGTCGGGGTCGATCAGCAGGCGGGGCGGCCGGGCGGTGAGACCGGCCAGGACGCCGGGATCGAGGGAGGAGGCGACCAGGTAGTCCTTGGCGATGCCGAGGGCCGTGACGACCTGGGACTCGGAGAAGTGGGTGGTGCGCCCGGCCAGCGGGAGGTTGATGCCGGCGGCGCCGACGCGGTACTCGGCGGCGGGGCTGTGCGCGAAGAGCTGTTCCGGGGTGCCGCCCGGGACCGGGCCCTGGGGGGCGAGCGGGACGACCGTGGAGCGAAGCGGCTCGGCCGGCTGGTCGACGGGGGGCTGGTAGGGGTTGCGGACGCCGAGATAGACCGCGGTGCCGAAGGCCAGGAGGATCAGCAGGACGAGCAGCAGGGCCTGCCGGGAGCCGCTGCGGCCCTCCCAGGACGACCGGGTGCGGACGGCCTGGGCGTGCTCGCCCATCCGTTCCCGGGCGGAGAACTCCTGGAGACGGGCAGCCTGGACGAACGCCTCGTCGAAGACGACGGATCGGTATTCGTCCTCACCGCCGGGGAGTCCCTCAGGGGTCCCCTCAGGCGGGTCGCCACGCCCTGCCATACCTTCAGGGTAGGTCGGTGGAAGCTCCCGTAAACGCCCAGGTACACGACAACTTCGGAAGAAACCGACCGGCGCTGCGGCGAACGGCTCAAGGGGTGCCGGGAGCGGCCGGGACGGGGGGTGCGGACGGCGCGGTGGCCATGGTGGGGACGGCGCGCGGTTTGTCGACGTCACTCGTGGCCGGCGGCGGGATGCGGTCCTGCCGGTTGTTGGCCGCGCCGCGGTAGACGGCGCTGAAGGCGAGGGCGACCATGCCGACGCCCATCACCAGGGCGAGCACCCAGGCGACCGGGCGGTGCCAGCGGGCGCTGCTCCGGTAGGGGCGCAGGGCGCCGCCGTGCGGGCCGTAGGGGCCGAGCTCGTCCTCGGCGGTGTCCGGGTCGTAGCCCTCGGGGAGGCGGCCGCCGTCGTAGGCGTCGTCGTAGAGGTCGTCGTCGGCCAGGCCGGCCACGGCCCGGGCGCGGGCGGCCTCGGCCTCGGCGCGGGCCTGGGCGGCGGCGAGCAGCCGTTCGACGGCGGTGGGCTCGTGGAAGGTGGCGGCCCGCACGAAGTCCTCGTCGAAGACCACGGTGGCGAAGTCGTCGTCTGCGCCGCCGCGGTCGACAGAGTCCTCGGGGTCCCCGCCGTTCTGGAACGGCCTGCCCCCCACGTCGTCCGGCACGGGTTCAGAGTAGACCCGGGAGGGCGTTTTGGGCAGGGAAAGCGCGAGCCGTCCCTGCCCTGGATCCGTTCCCGCCCGGCCGTCGCCGGGGCGGGCGGGGTCTGCCGGACGAGTGGTTTCGCCGGTTACCGGATGTGACCGTCGCCGGTCACGATGTACTTGGTGGAGGTGAGTTCCGGGAGGCCCATGGGGCCCCGGGCGTGCAGCTTCTGGGTGGAGATGCCGATCTCGGCGCCGAAGCCGAACTGGCCGCCGTCCGTGAAGCGGGTGGAGGCGTTGACGGCGACGGTGGTGGAGTCGACCAGCTGGGTGAAGCGGCGGGCCGCGGCCTGGGAGGTGGTGACGATGGCCTCGGTGTGACCGGAGGTCCAGAGCCGGATGTGCTCGACGGCCCGGTCCAGGGAGTCGACGACGGCGGCGGCGATGTCGTACGAGAGGTACTCGGTCTCCCAGTCCTCGGGGGTGGCCGGGACGACGGTGGCCTTGCTGCCCTCGGCGAGGGCGAGGACCCGCTCGTCGGCGTGGACGGTGACGCCGGCCTCGGCCAGGGCGTCCAGGGCGCGCGGCAGGAAGGCGGCGGCGATGTCCTTGTGGACGAGGAGGGTCTCGGCGGAGTTGCAGACGCTGACCCGCTGGGCCTTGGAGTTGATGAGGATGTCGACGGCCATGTCGAGGTCGGCCTGGGCGTCCACGTAGACGTGGCAGTTGCCGGTGCCCGTCTCGATGACGGGGACGATGGACTCCTCGACGACCGTCTTGATGAGGGAGGCGCCGCCGCGCGGGATGAGGACGTCGACGAGGCCGCGGGCACGCATCAGTTCGCGCACCGAGTCACGGGACTCGCCGGGGACGAGCTGGACGGCGTCGGCGGGCAGCCCGGCGCCGCCGACGGCGTCGCGGATCACCTTCACCAGGGCGCTGTTGGAGGAGTACGCGGAGGACGAGCCGCGCAGCAGGACGGCGTTGCCGGACTTGAGGCAGAGGGCGGCGGCGTCGACGGTGACGTTGGGCCGGGCCTCGTAGATGATGCCGACCACGCCGAGCGGGACGCGGATCTGGCGCAGGTCGATGCCGTTGGGGAGGGTGGAGCCGCGGACGACCTCGCCGACCGGGTCGGGCAGGGCGGCCACGTGCCGGACGTCCGCGGCGATGGCCCGGACCCGCTCGGGGGTGAGGGTGAGCCGGTCGATGATGGCCTCGCTGGTGCCGGCCTCGCGGGCGCGGGCGATGTCCTCGGCGTTGGCCTCGACGATCTCGGCCGTGCGGACCTCCAGGGCGTCCGCGACGGCGAGCAGGGCGTCGTCCTTCGCCGCGCGCGGCAGTGGCGCGATCTCGGCGGCCGCGGCGCGGGCCCGGTAGGCGGTCTGGGTGACCGGGGACATGTTGTCGAAGGGCATGAGCGAGGTCATGTCCGCAGGGTACTGGCACCACTGCGGACATCCCTCACGTATCCGCCGCCCGTCCCGTTCTGCGAGACGTCGGCGGGCGGGCACCGGCCAGCCCGGCTTTGGCCGGATCTGGCTGCCGAGCTCGGTGCCGGAGCTCAGTACCGGAGTTCGGTGCCGGAGCCCGGTACCGCAGTTCGGTGCCGGAGCCCGATACCGCAGTTCGGTGCCGGACCTCAGGGCCTCGCCGGACCTCGGGCCCCGCTCTCAGTAGGGGTGGACGCCGACCGGGGCGGCCGGCGGCGGGCCGTAGCCCTCGGCGATCCGCTGGTGGTAGGTCTCGCGGTCGATGACCTCCAGGCCGACGATCTCCCACGGCGGCAGCTGGGCGCTCAGCCGGTGCTCGCCCCACAGCCGCAGCGCGACGGCCGCGGCGTCGTGGAGGTCGCGGGCCTCCTCCCAGTAGCGGATCTCGGCGTGGTCGTTGGCATAGCGGCTGGTCAGCAGGAAGGGGTGGTCGTGGGCCAGCTGTTCCAGCGCCCGGCGCACCTCCTTCAGCGGGGCCTCCCGCCCGGAGACGCTGAGGGTGATGTGCCAGAGCTTGGACACCTCCACCGCCGCCTCCCGGTCCCGTGCCCGTGTGTCCTCGGCGGACTCCTCGTCAATGTCGTCGATGTCGTCGAAGTCGTCGAAGTCGGCTCCGGCCTCGACGCTCGTCAGGGCGCGTTCGGCCGTCCCGCGGGGGTGTGCCCCTGGGCGCGCTCGTCTCACCGGCGGCCTCCTGTGTGATGCCTGTGCTGCGTGCTTGTCGCATGCTGCTGCGTTCTGCTGCGCGTGCTGTCTTCCCCGCCCCCTCTTGTCCCCGAGACAAAGTTGACCAGTCCGGGGCGGAGCATGGGGCGGTTTTGGTAAAGGTCCCTACCGGATGACCAGACTTTCAGCCGTTTCGGTTCACAGGCGGGATTTTCACGAGCCGCTCACATCACGACGAGGTCGTCGCGGTGCACGACCTCCCGCTCGTACTCCGGGCCCAGCTCGCGGGCCAGGTCGCGGGTGGAGCGGCCGAGCAGCTGGGGCAGTTCCTTGGCGTCGAAGTTGACGAGGCCGCGGGCGACCGCGCGGCCCGCGGTGTCGCGCAGCTCCACCGGGTCGCCGGCCGAGAACTCGCCCTCGACGGCGGCGATTCCGGCGGCGAGCAGCGACTTCTTGCCCTCGACCACGGCCGTCACGGCCCCGTCGTCGAGGACCAGCGCGCCCTGCGGGGTGGAGGCGTGGGCGAGCCAGAGCAGCCGGTCGGCGGAGCGGCGGCCGGTGCGGTGGAAGTACGTGCCGGTGTCGCGGCCGGCGAGGGCGTCGGCGGCGCGGCTGGCGGAGGTGAGGACCACGGGGATGCCGGCGGCCGCGGCGATCCGGGCCGCCTCGACCTTGGTGACCATGCCGCCGGTGCCGACGCCCGCCTTGCCGGCCGAGCCGATCTCGACGTGGGCGATGTCGGCGGGGCCGCTGACCTCCGCGATGCGCGAGGTGCCGGGCTTGGCCGGGTCACCGTCGTAGAGGCCGTCGACGTCCGAGAGCAGCACGAGCAGGTCGGCGCGGACGAGGTGGGCGACAAGGGCGGCGAGCCGGTCGTTGTCGCCGAACCTGATCTCGTCGGTGGCGACGGTGTCGTTCTCGTTGACGACCGGCAGCGCGCCCATGTCGAGCAGCTGGTCGAGGGTCCGGTAGGCGTTGCGGTAGTGGGCGCGCCGGCTGGTGTCGTCGGTGGTGAGCAGCACCTGGCCGACCCGCACCCCGTAGCGGGCGAAGGAGGCGGTGTAGCGGGCGACGAGCAGGCCCTGACCGACGCTGGCGGCGGCCTGCTGACGGGCCAGGTCCTTGGGGCGGCGGGCCAGCCCGAGCGGGGCGAGGCCGGCCGCGATGGCGCCGGAGGAGACCAGGACGATCTCCTTCTCGCCGCCGCTGCGGACCTTGGCGAGGACGTCCACGAGGGCGTCCACCCGGTCGGCGTCGAGCCCGCCGGACGCGGTGGTCAGCGAGGACGAGCCGACCTTCACGACGATCCTGCGGGCTTCCGTCACGTACTGCCTTGCCACTGTCACCTGCGTCGTCCTTGCCGTCGTGCTCGCGGTCCTGCTCGCGGCCCTGCTCGTGATCCTGATCGGCAGGCAATCTACGCGAGCCGGATCGGCCGCCGCCCGCCTATTCCGCGAGCTGGACCGACGCGGGCCGGACCGGACCGGGCCCGTCGGAGCTCCCGGTGTGCGCCGCCCAGGCCGAGGCGATCATGGCGCGGACGTCGTGGCGGGCCTTCCAGGCCAGCTCGGCGGAGATCCGCTCGGCCGAGGCCACCACCTTCGCCGGGTCGCCGGGGCGGCGCGCGACGACCTCGGCGGCGACCGGGCGGCCGGTCACCTCGCGGATCAGGTCGATCATCTCCCGTACGGAGACGCCTTCGCCGCGCCCGATGTTGAGGGTGAGGTCGCGCGGCTCGCCGGCCGCCGCGTACGCGTCGAGGCGGCGGGCGGCGGCCAGATGGGCGTCGGCGAGGTCGGCGACGTGGATGTAGTCGCGGATGCAGGTGCCGTCGGGGGTCGCGTAGTCGTCGCCGAAGATCAGCGGCGGCAGGCCGGCGTCGAGCCGCTGGAAGACCATCGGCACGAGGTTGTGGACGCCGGTGTCGGCGAGCGCGGGCTCGGCGGTGCCGGCCACGTTGAAGTAGCGCAGACAGGCGGTGGCCATGCCGTGCGCGCGGCCGACCGCGCGCACCATCCACTCGCCCGTGACCTTCGTCTCGCCGTACGGGCTGAGCGGGGCGCACGGGGTGTCCTCGGTCACCAGGTCGGTGTCGGGCATCCCGTAGACCGAGGCGGAGGAGGAGAAGAGGAAGCCGCGCACGCCGGCCGCGGCGGCGGCCTCCAGGAGGATCTGGAGGCCGGTCACGTTCTCCCGGTAGTAGAGGAGCGGGCGTTCGACGGATTCGCCGACGGCCTTCTTCGCGGCGAGGTGGACGATCCCGCGGATCTCGTGCTCGCGCAGCACGCGGTCGACGAAGGGCCGGTCGAGGACGGTGCCGCGCTCCAGCGGCACGCCCGCGGGGACCCTGGCCGGGTCGCCGGTGGACAGGTCGTCCAGGACGACGACCCGTTCGCCGGCCTCGGCCATGGACTTGACGACATGGGAACCGATGTAGCCGGCGCCGCCGGTGATGAGCCACGTCATTCGGGCACCCTAACGCGAATCGCCCGGCGGGTGGCGCGGGTCCCGGGCGATCGGTCCCCGATCGGGGACCGGCCCCGCGGCCGGTCCCGTGGGATCAGCCCCGCGCGACCGGCCCGGTCTCAGCCCCGCGAGGCCAGCGAGGTCCGGAACGCCACGCACTCCTCGTACACCGGCAGGATCCCGGCCTCGCGGGCCTGGGCGAGGGTCGGGCTCTGGGCGTCCTTCGCGGACAGCTCGGGCTCGCCGTCGACCGGCCACTCGATGGCGATCTCCGGGTCCAGCGGGTGGATGCCGTGCTCGCGCTGCGGCGCGTACCCCTCGGAGCAGAGGTACGAGACGGTGGCGTCGTCCGTGAGCGCGCAGAAGCCGTGGCCGAGGCCCTCGGAGAGGTAGACGGCCTTGCGGTCCTGGTCGTCGAGGCGGACGGCCTCCCAGCGGCCGAAGGTCGGCGAGCCGACCCGGACGTCGACGATGATGTCGAGCACCGCGCCGCGCACGCACGTCACGTACTTCGCCTGGCCGGGCGGCACGTCGGCGAAGTGGATGCCGCGCACGACGCCGGCGGAGGAGACGGAGAGGTTGCCCTGCTTCAGGTTCAGGGGGTGACCGACGGCCTCGGTGAGCACGTCCGCCTTGTACCACTCCAGGAACAGACCGCGGGCGTCACCGTGCTGCTGCGGGACGAACTCCCAGGCACCTTCGATGCCGAGCGGGTTGACCTTCATGGATAGTGCCGCTTCCTTTTAATGGACTTCTCAGGAATGGACCGCGCGGGACCGGCGCGCGCCGGAAGGGACGCGCGGGACGGGACCGCGCGGGGACGGACCGCTCAGGCCCGCTCGGCCTCGTACGCGAGCAGGTTCAGCAGATAGTCGCCGTATCCACTCTTGGTGAGCGGCTCGGCGAGGCGGCGCAGGTGGACGTCGTCGATGAAGCCGGCCCGCCAGGCGGCCTCCTCCAGGCAGCCGATCTTCATGCCCTGGCGCTCCTCGACCACACGGACGTACTCGGACGCCTGGACGAGGGACTGGAAGGTGCCGGTGTCCAGCCAGACGGTGCCGCGGTCCAGGACCGAGACCTGGAGCTCGCCGCGGTCCAGGTAGTAGCGGTTGACGTCGGTGATCTCCAGCTCGCCGCGGGCGCTCGGCTCGAGGCCCTTGGCGATCTCGACGACCCGGCTGTCGTAGAAGTAGAGGCCCGGCACCGCGTAGCGGGACTTCGGGTTCTTCGGCTTCTCCTCGATGGAGCGGGCGCGGCCGTCCTCGTCGAAGTCGACGACGCCGTAGGCGGTGGGGTCGGACACGGCGTGCGCGAAGACCACGCCGCCCGCCGGCTTCCGGTAGTCCGCGAGCTGCCGGCCGAGGCCGACGCCGTGGAAGATGTTGTCGCCGAGGATCAGCGCGACGGGGTCGTCACCGATGAACTCCTCGCCGATGACGAACGCCTCGGCGATGCCGTTGGGGTGCTCCTGCGTGGCGAACGTGATGTCCAGCCCGAAGTCCGACCCGTCGCCGAGCAGGCGCTCGAACTGGGGGCGCTCCTCGGGGCCGGTGATGACCAGGATCTCCCGGATCCCCGCCATCACGAGGGTGGTCAGGGGGTAGTAGATCATCGGCTTGTCGAAGACCGGCATCAGCTGCTTCGACACGGCCCGGGTGATCGGCCAGAGTCGGGAGCCGGTACCACCGGCGAGCAAAATTCCACGCATGGGCAAGCAGCCTACGGCAGCCCCGCCGCGCGGACCGACCGCCTGGCGTCCGGACCCCAGCCCATAGAATGGTGTCCCTTATGAGGATTCTGGTCACCGGCGGCGCCGGGTTCATCGGTTCACAGTTCGTACGGGCGCTGCTCTCCGGAGAGCTGCCCTCGGGTGAGGGCGCCCAGGTCACCGTCCTGGACAACCTCACCTATTCGGGGAACGAGGCGAACCTCACCCCGGTGGCGGACAAGCCCGGCTACACCTTCGTGCAGGGCGACATCCGCGACTACGCCACCGTCGACGACGTGATGCGCGGGCAGGACGCGGTGGTGCACTTCGCCGCCGAGTCGCACGTCGACCGGTCCATCCTGGACTCCTCCCCGTTCGTGACGACGAACGTGCTCGGCACGCAGGTGCTGCTCGACGCCGCCAAGCGGCACGGCGTCGGCCGTTTCGTGCACGTCTCCACCGACGAGGTGTACGGCTCGATCGCCGAGGGCTCGTGGACGGAGGACTGGCCGCTCGCGCCGAACTCCCCGTACTCGGCGTCCAAGGCGGGCTCGGACCTGCTGGCGCTCTCGTACCACCGCACGCACGGCATGGACGTCGTCGTGACGCGCTGCTCCAACAACTACGGGCAGTACCACTTCCCCGAGAAGATGATCCCGCTGTTCACCACGAACCTGCTGGACGGGAAGAAGGTGCCGCTGTACGGCGAGGGCCTGAACATCCGCGACTGGCTGCACGTCTCGGACCACTGCCGGGGCATCGAGATGGTGCTGCGCGGCGGCCGGGCCGGTGAGGTCTACCACATCGGCGGCGGCACCGAGGTCACCAACAAGGAGCTGACCGGGCTGCTGCTCGACGCCTGCGGCGCGGGCTGGGACATGGTCGAGCACGTCGAGGACCGCAAGGGCCACGACCTGCGCTACTCGCTCTCCATCGCCAAGATCCAGGAGGAGCTGGGCTACACCCCGCAGGTCTCCTTCGAGCAGGGTCTCGCCGACACCGTCCGCTGGTACCGCGAGAACCGCTCCTGGTGGGAGCCGCTGAAGGCCAAGGCGGCGCTCTCCTGATGGGCGCCGCACAGACCCGCTGGCTGATCACCGGCGCGGCCGGGATGCTCGGCCGGGAGCTCGCCGAAGTGCTGGCCGAGGCGGGCGCGGACGTCACCGCGCTCACCCGCAAGGAGCTCGACATCACGGACGCCGAGGCGGTCCGCGCGGCCGTCGCCGGTCACGACGTGGTCGTCAACGCGGCCGCCTGGACCGATGTCGACGGCGCCGAGACCGAGGAGGCCGCGGCCACCCGGATCAACGGCGACGGACCGCGCGTCCTCGCCGCGGCCTGCGCCGGCTCCGGCGCGGTGCTGCTCCAGGTGTCGACCGACTACGTCTTCCCGGGCGACGCCACCGAGCCGTACCGGCACGACGCCCCCACGTCCCCGATCAACGCCTACGGCCGGAGCAAGCTCTCGGGCGAGCAGGCGGTCCTGGAGCTGCTGCCGGAGCGCGGTTACGTGATCCGCACGGCGTGGCTGTACGGGGCGCACGGCCGGAACTTCGTGTCGACCATGCTGGGCCTGGCCGGGCAGCGCGAGACCGTCGACGTGGTCGACGACCAGCGCGGCCAGCCGACCTGGACCCGGGCGCTGGCCCGGCAGCTGCGCGACCTCGGCGAGGCGGCCCTCGCGGGCCGTGCCCCGGCGGGCGTCTACCACGGCACGGCCACGGAGACGGCGACCTGGTTCGACCTGGCACGGGCGGCCTTCGAGCTGACCGGCCTGGACCCGGAGCGGGTGCGCCCGACCACGTCGGAGAAGTTCCTGCGACCGGCCCGCCGGCCCTCGTACAGCGTGCTCGCCCACGAGCGCTGGTCCGACGCGGGCGTCGCGACCCAGCCGCACTGGCGCGAGCAGCTGGCCGAGGCGCTGCGGACCATGGCACCGAACGGGTCCGGCGCGTGACCCTGCTCGACCGCATCACCACCGCGCTGCCGCGCGGCACGGCCTTCGTCGGCATCGGCACGGCGCTGCTCGGCGGGGCGAACTACGTCCATCTCGCGGCGGCGGGCCACTCGCTCTCCGTCGACGACATGGCGAGCTTCTCCGTCCTGTGGACGATCGTCGCCTCCATCGGGCTCGGCCTCTTCTTCCCGGTCGAGCAGGAGGTCACCCGCGTGGTGGCCGCCCGCGTGGTGGCCGGCGACGGGGCGCTGCCCGTGCTGCGGCGCGGGGCGGTGCTGGCCGGCGGGCTGCTCGCGGCGGTGCTGCTGCCGCTCGTGCTGTTCGCGGGCCCGCTCGCCGATCTGTTCTTCCACGGCGACCGCTCCCTGATCGGGGCGCTCGCTGGTGCCTTCGGGGCGCTCGCCTGCGCCCATCTGACCCGCGGCATGCTGGCCGGCCTCGGCCGCTTCGAGGCGTACGGGCTCCAGCTGGGGCTCGACGGACTGCTGCGGATCGCGCTCTCGGCGGGCCTGGCGTTCGCCGGGGTGACGTCCCCGTTCGTGTTCGCGGCCGTGATGACCGTGGCGCCGCTGATCTCGGTCCTGGTGACGCTGCCGCCGGTGCTGCGCGGGGCGCGGGCCGGGTCGACGGCCGAGTGGCGGGAGCTGATCGAGCACCTGGGTCTGCTCGTCGGCTCGACGCTGCTCGCGCAGGTCCTGGTCAACGTGGCCGTGGTCAGCACCAAGCTGATCGCGACCGACCAGAGCGCCCTGGTGGCGGCCCTGCTGTCGGCGCTCGTCGTGGCACGCGTGCCGGTGTTCGTGTTCGGCGCCTTCCAGGCCTCGCTGCTCGCGGGCCTGTCCACGGCGCAGGCCGAGGGCGACCGCGACCGCTACCGGCGGCTGCTGGTGCGGGCCTGCTCGATCACGGCGGGTCTCGGTGTGGTCTTCGGACTGGGCGCCGTCACCCTGGGTCCCTGGATGCTGCCGGTGCTCTTCGGCTCGCCGGACGTGCTGGGGCCGGTCGACTTCGGCTGGCTGGCGCTCGGCACGACGCTGTACCTGCTGGCGATGGTGCTCGGTCAGGCGCTGCTGACCAGCGGTGCGGCGCGGCAGCAGCTGGTGGCCTGGATCGTCGGCACGGCGGTGCTTCTGGCGGTCACGCTGAGCCCGCTGGAGCTGCGCAGCAGGGTGGAGATCGCCTATGCCCTGGGGGCTTTCGCGGTCGTCACCGTCATGACACTCGTTCTTCGCTCTCGTGTAGGCTACCGCCCGGTGCACTCATCGGAATGATCACCATTCCCTCGCTCTCCGCGACCGGTCCGCAGGCCCTCGAGGTCGGCGGCTTCGAGGTCATCGGGGAGTGGGTGTAGCCTGCGGCGCCCTTCGCCCCCACCTTGGAAGAGTAGACAGGCCGTTTCCTCATGAGTCATCCGATAGACCGGAGCCCGGCGTGAAGTTGTGGATGCTGACTTCGGTCACCGGAGTCTTTCTCGTCGCGTGCATCGTGGAGCTGCTGCGCCGCCGCAAGCTCAAGGAGAAGTACGCGTTCCTGTGGGTCCTCACGGGCCTGGTCATCATCCCGCTCGGCTTCTTCCCCAGCGGTCTCGACAACCTCGCGCGCAAGGTCGGCGTGGCATCGGGCGTCAGCCTGATCCTGTTCCTCAGCGTCGCCTTCCTCTTCATCGTCTGCCTCCAGCTGAGCAACGAGGTGGGCCACCTGGAGGAGGAGGGCCGCACCCTCTCCGAGGAGGTCGCGCTGCTCCGGCTCGACGTGCAGGACCTGCAGGGCCGGCTGAAGGAGGCGCGGGAACTGATCCCGGACGCGAACGAGACCGCCGGCCGAGGGGCCGCCGGACAGGGGGACCGCTCGTGATCGACGGCAAGCGCGTCCTGATCATCATGCCCGCGTGGAACGAGGCCGAAGGCGTCGCCGACGTCATCAAGGAAGTCCACACCACGCTGCCCGGCGCCGACGTCCTCGTCGTCGACGACGGCTCCGCCGACGACACCGCACGGGTCGCCCGTTCGGCCGGCGCGACCGTGATGAAGCTCCCGTACAACCTGGGCGTGGGCGGCGCCATGCGGGCCGGCTACCGCTACGCGTACGAGCACGGCTACGACGTCGCCGTTCAGGTCGACGCCGACGGCCAGCACGACCCGCGCAACGTGCCCGAGCTGATGGCCCGGCTCGACGCGGGCGCCGACCTGGTGATGGGCGCGCGCTTCGCCGGCACGGGCGACTACGAGACCCGCGGCCCGCGCAAGTGGGCGATGCTGGTGCTCGCCTTCTGGCTGTCGCGGATGGCGAAGACGAAGCTGACCGACGTCACGTCCGGCTTCCGCGCCTCCAACCGCGATCTCATCGACGTCTTCGCGCACTGGTACCCGGTGGAGTACCTGGGCGACACGGTCGAGTCCACGATCGCCGTGGTCCGGGCCGGCTACCAGGTCGAGCAGGTGCCCGTGGCCATGCGCCCGCGCGCCACCGGCACCCCCAGCCAGTCCCCCTGGAAGGCCACGCTCTATCTGGGCCGGATCGGCATGATCCTGCTGCTCGCGCTCAGCCGCCGCTCCGCCCTCGGCCCCAAGAGGAAGCCCAAGTGACCGAGGAAGCCGACGTGACCGCGGTGCAGACCCTCGACATCATGCTGCCGCACTACGGTGACACCGCCCTGATGCAGGCCGCGGTGCGCAGTGTGCTGGAGCAGACCGACCCGGACTGGCGGCTGACCGTCGTCGACGACGGCAAGGAGCCCGGCGTCCCCGAATGGTTCGCCTCGCTCGGTGACGACCGGGTCCGGTACCAGCGCAACGAGCAGAACCTCGGCATCACCAGGAACTTCCGCAAGTGCGTCGACCTGGTCGAGTCCACCCACTTCGCCATGCTCGGCAGCGACGACCTGCTGCTGCCGAACTACGTCGCGACCATGCGCGCCGCGATCGCGGCCGTGCCCGGCGCGGCGATCTACCAGCCGGGCGTCGAGGTCATCGACGAGCACGGCATGCCGTCCACCACGCTCGGCGACGAGGTGAAGAAGCGGCTCTACGCGCCGAAGGACACCGGGCGCCGCCTGGTGCTGTCCGGCGAGCCGCTGGCCGCGAACCTGCTCGGCGGGAACTGGCTGTACTTCCCCTCGATCGTGTGGCGCGCGGACGCGGTCAAGGAGATCAGCTTCCGTGAGGACCTGTCCGTCATCCAGGACCTGGCGCTGATCATCGAGCTGATCCGGCGCGGCGAGCGGCTCGTCGTCGAGCCCGCCACCGCCTTCCGCTACCGGCGCCACTCCGGCAGCCTGTCCTCCTCCGAGGCCGTCTCCGGCGCCCGCTTCGGCGAGGCCGTGCGGTTCTTCCAGGAGGTGGCCGGCGAGCTGGACCGGCACGGCTGGCCCAAGGCGGCCCGGGCCGCCCGGCGGCACCTGTCGATGCGGCTGCACGCGCTGACGATGGTGCCCGGTGCCCTGCGGCACCGTCAGTCGGAGGCCGTGCGCACGCTGTTGAGGTACGCCCTGACCAACGCTCGATGACCGTCCCGGCGGGGGGGGGGGGGGGGGCCCCCCCCCCCCCCCCCCCCCACCAAAAAAATGTAGACGATTCACAAAAAAACAACA
>NZ_JBSGIW010000105.1:0-23819 GCF_053605265.1 Streptomyces sp. NPDC003943
GAACAGCATCCACAACTCGTCCGGCACCAACCGCTCAACCAGATCCGTCATGCACGGATCAACGAACGATCACGCCATAAGAAACGACGTCTAAGGGCTTGGAGATCACCAGAGCATGATCGCCAGTGGGGCGGGCAGCGGAGGCGCCTTCCCGGGCGGTTCACGATCTACTCCACCCGAACGAGTGATCCTGCGCGAACGGGCAGCGCTTCCTGCCCCCGGCGGCCCGGGAGGGACCTGGACGGGGCAGCGGCGGATGGCCAGGCTGGAAGCCGGGGCCGGCCGGCCCCGGCGGTGACCACCTTCCGTTGTCCTCTGTCCTCGGGGAGCCGACGATGAGCGCCTACGAACTCGAACACGACCACGAGCACCAGCCGGAGCGCGATCACCAGCTGGGGCACGACGACCACGAGCAGCGGCACGAGCACGAGCAGGAGGGCGCCGGCCCCGGCACGGCCCGGCTCTACGAGGCCGCGGCGGCCGGCCGTACGGACGTCGTCGGCGCGTCCGGGCTCGGTGCGCTCCAGCGGACCGTGGGCAACGGGGCCGTCGGGGCGATGGTGCAGCGCAGCCGGGCGGCGGCCGGGGAGGCGGAGGAGCGGACCGACGAGCGCTCCCCCGTGCACGACGTGATCACCTCGGGCGGGCAGCCGCTGGACACGGAGACCCGCGCCGACATGGAGTCCCGGATGGGCGCCGACTTCTCCGACGTACGGGTCCACACCGACTCCGCCGCCGACGCCTCCGCCAAGGGCATCGGAGCCCACGCCTACACCGTCGGCAACAACGTGGTGTTCCAGCGGGAGGCGTACGACCCGGCCTCGCCGCAGGGCCGTACGACGCTGGCGCACGAGCTGACCCATGTGATCCAGCAGCGCAGCGGCCCGGTCGACGGCACCGAGGCGCCGGGCGGGATCCGGGTGAGCGACCCCTCGGACCGCTACGAGCGGGAGGCGGTCGCCAACGCGGACCGGGTCCTGGCCGCCCCCGCGCCGGCGGCCGAGACGGCGCCGGCCGGCGCCCCGGCGGCCCCCTCGGTCCAGCGGGCGCCGGCGGAGGACGAGGACGAGCAACCGGCTGACGTGCAGGGCTCGTTCGTACAGCGGCAGGCGGATTCGGGCGCCGAGGAGGAGGAAGAGTCGGCGCCCGAATCCTGATGGGTCATCAGGCAGGATCCGTCACGAGGACTTGTTGCTCTGGAGGGTGCCGCCGAGGAACAGCGAGGTCGAGCACCGGTCGGGCTGCGGGGCGCCCACCGGGCGTCCGACCTTGCGGCAGTCCACGGTCAGGGTGACCGCGTCTCCGGCGGACACCAGGACCGGGGTGACGAAGTGGTAGTCGGAGTCGCGGAAGTTCTCCAGGGCGAGGGTCAGGATCCGGCGGTCGCCCGCCCTGACCACGACCGTGCCCGCGTCGCCCTGCGGGTTCTGGACCACGATGTCGGTGAGCCGGAAGGTCTTGCCGTCCGCCACCGTGAGGGCCGTGCCGCTCTCGGCGCCACCGCCGACCGCGTCCCGCACCAGGACCTGGGCGCTGGTCGGCGCGGGCGGCGCGGGCGGCTTTGCCGCGGGCTTGGGCTTGGCGCTGCCCGTGGCGGACGGGGTCGGGGCGGCCGGGGTGGACGGAGCCGTGGTCGGCGCACCGTCCTTACCGCCCGAGCCTCCGCCCGACGCCCCGCCTCCTCCGCCCTTGCTGGGGCTCGCGCTCGCCGTCGCGGAGGCGATGACCTCGGGCGTGATCGCCTCGCGGGCCGCCGACTTCACGGCCGGCCGCAGCAGCCCGTACCAGGCCCCCACCAGGGCGAGGGCGAGCACGCAGGCGAGGACGAGCGCCCGCGGGAGCCACCGGGGCAGCAGCGGCTGCTGCTGGTAGGTGCCGTCGAGGACGACCGGGGCCGGCGGCTCCTCGCCCTCGGGGACGGCCTGGGTGACGAGCACCTGGAAGGTGTGGGTCAGGGGCGTGCCGCGCCACAGGCGCTTGGTGGATCTGACGCGCAGTTCGGTGAAGGCGGCCCGGCCGGGCTCGATCCGCAGCTCCTTGCGGGTGAAGGAGACCTGGGTCTGCTCGGTGCCGGCCACGGCCGAGAGGGTCGCGGTGAGGGGGGCGTTGCCGCGGTTGTCGACCGCGGCCTTGTGCCGGCCGGCCCGGGCTCCCTGCGAACCACGTGGCACCAGCTCGGCCGTGACCTCCATGAACGGCGACACGGTGACCCGGCCTTCGGGCACGACCGGCTCCGCGTGGTCACTGGTCGGGACCACTCGTATGCCGAAGGGCGTCTCGCCTGCGGGAACAGAGGGATCACGGGGTGGCTGGAATATGACGGTGGCGGTTTCCGAGCTTCCGGGGTAGAGGGAGAGCGTCGCCGGTTCCACCGTCGTCCAGGTGGCGCAGGGACCGACCACCTCGAAGCGGTACTCCTCCACGGTGGAGCCGGAGTTGCGTACCTGGAGGGGCAGGCGCGTCTCCTCGCCCGGTGCGGCGGTCACGGACGCGGCGTCGAGGTGTGCCGTAAGACTCATGGGCGCACCGTAGAAGCGGCCCGCCCGTGCGGCAGCGACCGGGGAGGAACACTTTCGGGCAGATACCGTGCCCTCGCGACGATTCCGTTTCCGCCGGGGTGGGTAGGTGCATTTCCAAGCCACCTGACGACGTGTGAGGTTGACGTCAGCAGGCGTTGCCTGCGTTCTATCGCGTTCTCACTCTTGCGACCGAGTACACCGGGGCCCCTGTGACACCGGCTCGGTCTCTATCTCCGGGGGGAGAGATCATGGAGCGGACAGCCGTGGCACTGCGGGCCCAGGACCCGATATCCCAGGCGGGGGTGACGAGTCAGCTCAGGACCCGGCCCGAGATCCTGGTGACGGACTGGGGCGCGGACGTGGATCCGAAGCCCGAGGTCGTGGTGCTCGTCGTGGACGCCGTCGACGACGAACTCCTGCGCCTCTTACGGCACATCAGGCGAACCAGCACCGCGCGGGCCGTGCTCGTGACGCGGGACATCGACGAGCAGAAGCTGGTGGCCGCCGCGGAGTGCGGGGTCGCCGGGGTGATCCGGCGGGCGGAGGCGACCCCGGAGCATCTGGTGCAGGTGATCGGCACCGTCGCGAAGGGCGCCGGACACCTCCCCGCCGACCTGGTGGGCCGCCTCCTGGAGGAGGTCGGCCGGCTCCAGGGCCAGGTCCTCGCGCCGCGCGGGCTGCACTTCACGGGGCTCGCGGCGCGCGAGGTGGACGTGCTGCGTCTGGTGGCGGAGGGGTACGACACGGCGGACATCGCCGCGAAGCTGTCGTACTCGGAGCGCACCATCAAGAACGTGCTGCACGCGGTGATCACCCGGCTGCAGTTGCGCAACCGCTCGCACGCGGTGGCGTACGCGATGCGCCAGGGACTCATCTGAGCGAGGCCAACTCCCTTGGCGCTCTTGCCCATTGGGGCACTCCTTCCTTCCCCCACGGAAGACGCGGGGGCCGTGACATCCGGATCGTGCGGGTGGATCCTCGCGGGGTCGCAAGGGTCGTCGTGGGCGAGGCGTAGGGAGCTGCACTGTGCGCTGGTCACCGCCGTTCCGGTGGAACGGGGAACCGCGGCGGGGGCGGATCGTCGCCCTCGCGCTGCTGCTGGTCGCCGCCGGGACGGCCGGCACCGTGCCGGCGCTCCGGCCGGCCGAGGACGGTCCGGCGGGTCCGGTGACGCCGGCCGTCGTCACCGCGGAGCTCGCCCCGGGCCAGTCGCTGCCCGTGGCCAAACAGGTGCTCACCCCGCCCGTGCCGCCCATGCCCGAGGTGGTGCTCCTGGTGGACGGCACCGGAAGCATGGGCGACGCCATCCAGGACGTACGCGGCGGCCTGCCGCAGATCGTCAGCAAGGTGCGCACGTCCCAGCCGGACGCCCGGTTCGCCGTGGCGACCTACGGCGACCAGGAGGGCGACAAGGCCAACGGCAACGCCGGTTTCAGCGTGACCGCCGCGCTCACCCAGAACGACAACGAGATCCAGGCCGGGGTGAACGCCCTCTCCGACAAGATGGGCGGCGGCCCCGGCCCGACCGAGGACTTCATCAACGGACTGTGGAACGTCTCCCAGGGCGCCGACGGCAAGACCGTGTTCCGCGAGAACTCCAGCCCCGTCATCGTCCTCGTCGGCGACGCCTCCAGCCACAACCCCAGCAACGGGCACACCCTCGAGGACACGATCTCCGCCCTGCAGGAGAAGAACATCCGGGTGGTCGGCGTCGACGTCGACACGAAGATCGGCGACGGCCTCGACGGCACCGGGGACGCGGGCGACCCGAACTACCAGGACCACACGACTCCCAACAACGCCACCCGCATCATCGAGGCCACCGGCGGCACCAAGCTCTCCGGGATCGTGCCCGACCAGGTCGCCGAGGCCGTCGTCCGCGGCCTCACCAACCTGCCCACCAGCGTGGGCCACCAGCTCACCGCCTGCGACCCCGGGCTGACAGTGGCGCTCGACCCGCCGGTGCGGGACGTGGTCAGCGGACAGGTCGCCGACTTCGACGAGACGATCACCGTCCACCCGGACGCGCCGCAGGGCCGGACGCTGACCTGCACGGTCGAGTTCCTGCTCGGCACCCGGCCGCCGAACTCGCCGAACCTCGGTCCCGCGGCCGCCGCCGACCCGGCGTACACGGAGTCCATCTCGATCACCGTCAAGGACGTCACCGCGCCGGTCGTCACCGTCGACGACCGCACGGCGCGGGCGATCTCCGCCTCCGGCACCCACATCGACTACACGGCGACCGCCGTGGACGCCGTGGACGGTCCGCTGACGCCGCAGTGCACCCCGGCGTCCGGGTCGCTGTTCCCGGTCGGCGAGACCACGGTCACCTGCACCGTGACCGACAAGGCGGGCAACACCGGGACCGACACGGCGGTCTTCCGGGTGCTGCCGCCGCCGGTGCCGCCGTCGGCGGACCTCGCCGTCACGCTGCGCCTCGCCCCCGCCCGTACGTACACGGGCCGCGCCGCGGTCGCCACGTACACGCTCACCAACGCCGGCCCCGACACGGCCCGCGCCGTGGTCCTCAACACCACCTGGCCGGACTCTCCCGGCCGGCAGCTCGGCGCCGTCTCCAACTGCACCGCCGTCGCGCCGTGCCAGATCCCGCCCGGCGGGCGACTGACGGTGACGCAGACGGCGGTGTACGGGGAGGCGCTGACCGGCTCCGTACAGGGCAGCGTGCGCGGGATCCTGCTCGACCCGAGGTACGGCAACAACACGGCCAGGGCCCGGCTGCAGGTGCTGAAGCCGCGGCTCGACGTCACCCCGGGCGTCGTCCGCCCCGGCGAGACCGTCGTGGCGCGGGGCGCGGACTACCCGCCGGGCGAGACCGTCCGCCTGGTGTGGTCGGTGGGCCTCACGGCGGACACCTCTCCGGTACGGGTCGGCCCCGACGGCACCTTCGAGGCGCAGGTGCTCGTGCTGCGCAGGGACCGGCTCGGGCCGCGAGAGCTGTGGGCGGAGGTGCCGCGGCTGCCGCGCCTGGAGGCCCCGGTGCTCGTCGTCCAACACGCCCTGCAGCCACCGGACTTCGCGGAGCGGGGGTGACGGGCCGGTGATCCACGAGGTCGACGACGTGCTGCGGTCGCTGATCCGCGCCGAGGTCCTGGGCGGCGGCCAGGTGGCGGTGGTCTTCGACGCGCCCACCCGCGAGTGGGCGGCGAAGGTCAACGCGCCGATGGTCAACCTGTACCTGTACGACATCCGCGAGGACATGAAGCGCCGCTCGCGCGGCCTGCACAACGAGTACGACGAGCGGGGCACGGTCGTGGCCCGGCACCGCCCGCCGCGCTTCTTCAAACTCTCGTACCTGATCACCGCCTGGACGAAGCGCCCGGAGGACGAACACCGCCTGCTCTCCTCACTGTTGGCGTGTCTGCTGCGCTACGACGCGCTGCCGCCGACCCGGCTGACCGGCACCCTCGAGGAGATCGGGGTGCCCGTGCCGATGTCGATCGCGCTGCCGCCGCCGGAGGACCGGTCGTTCGCCGATGTGTGGAGCGCGCTGGGCGGTGAGCTGAAGCCGTCGCTCGACCTGGTGGTCAGCGTGCCGCTGACGGCGTCGCCGCGGTACGAGGTCGGGGCGCCGGTCGGCGAGGACGGCATGAGCGTGCGGGTCGGCGAGAAACCACGTGGGGGAACCTCTCAGTGACGGCGGAACTGCTGGCGCGTGCCCAGAGGTTGGAGCTGCGGATCCGACGCGCGGTGGAGGCGCGCCGCGCGGTGGACCCGGATCCGGACGACGCGTTCCGGGGCCTGTATCTGACGGAGGAGGCGGTGGAGCGGCTGCTCGCGGGCCCGCGCGTGCTGCCGACGGAGCCGGTGCCAGCGCTGCCGGCGGGCGGTCTGCTCGCGCGCCTTGCGGACGAGTTCGCCCTGACGGCCCTGGACGTGGAGATCCTGCTGATCGCCCTGTTGCCGGACCTGGACGAACGTTTCGAATCGTTCTACGGCTATCTGAACGACGACGTGACGCGGCGGCGGCCGTCGACCGGGCTCGCGCTCGGGCTGTGCGGGGTGCCGGCGGCCGACCGGGAGGCGCGGGCCCGGCTCGGGGCACGGGCGCCGCTGCGGGCGGGCGGCCTGCTGCTCGTGGAGGACCTGGACCGGCCGTTTCTGAGCCGCGCGCTGCGGGTGCCCGACCGGGTGACGGCACACCTCCTCGGCGACGACACCCCGGACCCGCGTCATGCGGAGCTCGTGGCGTCGTGGGAGCCGGTACGGAGCGTGGGCGATCCTTCGGCGCTCGCGCGGGTCCTGGGCGACGGGGTCCGGCTCGCCTACCTCCAGGAGGACCAGGGCGGCGCGGGCACGGCCCTGGCCGCCGCCGCCCTCGCGGCTGCCGGGCGGCGGGCCCTCGGAGTCGACCTGGCCCGGCTCGCGGAGGACCCGGCGCCGGCGGAGGCGATCCGGTCACTGGTGCGGGAGGCGAGGCTGACGGGGGCGGGTCTGGTGGCGGCGCCGCTGGACGCGGTGGCCCGGGAGCGGCCCGGCCTGCTGCGGGCCCTGACGGAGGCGCCCGTACCGCTGCTCCTGGTGGGCCGGCTGCCATGGGACGCGGGCTGGTCGTCCGGCCCGCCGCTCCTGGTGCGTGCCCCGCGGGTGGAACCGGGGGCGCGGGCGGAGCTGTGGGCGCAGAGCGCGGGCGTCCCCGTGCCCCTCGACGTCCCGTCCCTCCTGGCCCCCTTCCTCCTCACCCCCGAGCAGGTCGTCCGCTCGGCAAGGGCGGCCGTCCAGACAGCCCGCCTGGAGGGCGGCGAGGTCACCGCCGCGCACGTCCGCGCCGGCGCCCGCGCCCAGAACGCGGCGGGCCTGGACCGGCTGGCCCGCCGCATCGAACCGACGGTCGGCTGGACCGACCTGGTCCTCCCCCCGGACACCGAGGCCCAACTCCGCGAACTCACCGCCCGCGCCCGCCACCGCGACCACGTCCTCGGCACCTGGTCCATGCGCCCGGGCGGCGGCCGGGGGCGTGGCGTGGCGGCTTTGTTCGCCGGCGACTCGGGCACCGGCAAGACGATGTCGGCGGAGGTCATCGCGGCGGACCTGGGGCTCGACCTGTACACGGTGGACCTGGCGACGGTGGTCGACAAGTACGTCGGCGAGACCGAGAAGAACCTCGAACGCATCTTCTCGGAGGCGGCAGGCGTGAACGGCGTCCTCCTCTTCGACGAGGCGGACGCCGTCTTCGGCAAACGCTCAGAGGTGAAGGACGCGCACGACCGCTACGCGAACGTGGAGTCCGCGTACCTCCTCCAACGCATGGAGTCCTTCGACGGCCTGGCCATCCTCGCCACGAACCTCCGCGCCAACCTGGACGACGCCTTCACCCGCCGCCTGGACCTGATCGTGGACTTCCCGGTCCCGGACGCCCCGCAGCGCCTGCTGCTGTGGGACCGGTCCCTGGGCCCCCACCTGCCGAGGGCCGCCGACCTGGACCTGGAGTTCTGCGCGGAGGCGTTCGAACTGGCGGGAGGGAACATCAGGTCGATCGCGGTGACGGCCGCGTATCTGGCGGCGGAGGCGGGTGGGGCGGTGACGATGGGGATGCTGATCCATGCGGTGCAGCGGGAGTACCAGAAACTGGGACGGCTGACACTGGAGTCGGAGTTCGGGCCGTATGCGGAACTGTTGCAGTGAATAGGGTACCGCCGGAAAGGGTGGGAAATGAGCGCAGAACCACGCAAGGACGCCGCCCTCGCGTACGCGACGGCGTTCCGGAGTCGGCTCGATCGGCTCCGGGACGCGATCGTGGAGGTGGCCATGGTCGCCCATGTCAGTGAGCAGGAGGTGTCGACGCTCCTCGCCCGCGCCCGGGAGCTCTGGGACGAGCCAGTGGGCGATCTCGACCGTGCCGAAAAGGCCGTCACGGGGGTGCTCCCCGAGGCGGTCGCGATAAGTGCTGTCGAGGCGTCCCGGAGGCTTCGTGACTATCACGCGACCGTGCGGCTCGCCATCGATTCCGGTGCCGAAGAGCGGGAAGCGCGGGTGGATTCCGCCAAGAAAGCCCATGCGACGACCTACGACGCCTACCTCGATTTCCTCCATTCGACCGCGGAGGCCCTGGGGGACTACGACCTGCTGCGCGACCGAGCCTGACCTACCCGCGGCCCGTGATCCTGTCGAACCCCTTGCCGAGGATCTGCCGGAGCTCTTCCAGCCTGAATTCGCCCTGGAGGAACTCGCGCCTCTGTGCGGCGGACAACAAGGGCACGGATTCCCGGTCCACCACGTGATCCAGCCAGCCGGAGACCGTGAGTTTGGCATGGGACGCGGCCGTCACCAACAGACGAGACCGCCGCTCCGCGTCGGCGCCACGGGGCGTGTCGTCCTCCCGCGGCGGACCGTAATACTGCGCCAGGCCGGCGGCCACCTGCACGACTGCGTACTTCGCGGTCGAGGAAGCCCTGCCGTACTGCTGGGAATGAGCGTCGCCGTCGGCGTCCTGCCGCCCCTTGCGGACAATAAGTTCCGGGATCTCCCCCGCCTTTCCGCGAGCCGCTGCCAGCGAGCTTCGCAGGACGGCCGAGCCGGGCTTGTCCGCGACGTTCGCCTCCGCCAGAACACGGCCGGACTCCTCTTGCATGTCGCCGATCGTCCCGGACAGGCCGAGAGCGAAGACGTGGTCTCCGCGCTTCGGCCCGTCCTTCGTTCCGTCCCGCTGATCGCGCGGATTCACCGCGCCTTTGAGAATGTAGTGCTCCTGCCCTCTGGCGGCGGACTCGATCGTCAGTTCCAGCTCGGTCATACGGTGGCGGCGCTTGATCTCGGGGAGCTGTCTGCGGATCTCGTTCTCGGGCAGGTCCCGCTTCACGAGCGATTCGGCGGCGTCCAGCCCGGCGTCGAGGTCCTTCCGCTTGTCCGTATCGGTGCGACGGTCCGGCCCGGCCTCGCTTGCCTTCTTTCCCTTGAGCTTGTTCCAGAGGGCCTTGCCCTTCCGCACGATGAAGTCGACCAGCTTGTCGACCGCCCTGTTCACCGGCTTCGCCACCGACTGGAACACCGACTTCACCTTGTTCGCCAGGTTGCCGATGCCCAGCAGTGATGCCAGGAAGCCGATCAGGACCGGGATGCTGCCGGCCAGGGCCGTTTCGACCATCTTCGGGACGCCCGCCGCGCCGCCGTTCGCGATTTCTATGACCGCGTCGAGGACCGAGTTCACGAACGCGGCGATCTGGGCGCCCTGGTTCACCACGAACGAGACGATGTCGATGATGCCCTTGACCGCGCGGACGAAGGCCGAGGCCGGGTTCAGGAGGGAGAGGATCCAGGTGATGCCCGCGACGATGACCGTGGGGATCAGGTATTCGGTCAGCTTGGAGAGGATCGTGGACTTGAGGTCGCCGACCTCCGCCTCGATCTCCTTCACCGCGCCCGCCGGGCCTTCCCTGGCCAGGGTCTGGGCGAGGGGGAGGGAGGATTCGACGGCGGTGAGGGCCTGGTCGGGGACGCCCTTGCTGGTGATGCGGGTGCGGAGGTTGGCCCAGGTGAGGCCGAGGAGGGAGGTGATCAGGGAGATGATGCCGCGGAGGTCGAAGCGTTCGGGGAGGGTCAGGCCGGCCTTGGTCGCCGTGCCCAGGAGCCAGGAGACCAGGCCCTTCTTCAAGTGGTCGGCGATGTTCGAGACGAAGAGGTTCAGGCCGGCGCCGACCGCCTTCACCAGGTTGCCCAGGAAGCCGATCGGGTCCTTGATGATCTTCATGATGGCCGAGGCGGCCTTGGCCAGGATGCCGAGCAGCAGGTTCTTCAGCTCGTTGATCGTCTTGATGACGCCGACGATCGCGTCCTTCGCCTTGTCGATCAGGCCCTTGTTGGCCTCCTGGAGCTTCTTGATCTCCTCGTCGACGGCGTTGAGGGCCGCCGTGTACTTGTTCGCGAGGTCCTGGACCAGCTGCTGCGACTTCTCGTTGACCGACGACTCCAGATCGTCGAACTTGCCGGCGAAGTCCTTCGCCGCCTCCTCCCCGAACTGCCGCAGATCCGAAGGGAGTTTGTCCACCTCCGCCTTCAGCTCCGCTCGGCCCTGCGCGATCCTCGCCTTCGCGCGGCCCAGCTCGGCCCCGATCAGGTCGGCCACCGAGGAGATGACCGCCTGCATCTTGGACACGTACAGCTTGCGGGCCTCCTGGTAGAGGTCGTTCGCCTCCTTCGGCATCCCGGCGAACTTGTCCTTCACCCACCGGGCCTTGCCCATCAGCCCCGAATAGCGCTTGTCCTTGTACTTCTTCATCCGCGCCTTGTGGTCCGCGGTGAAGGCGTCGCGCGCCGCCTTCTCCCCGGCCGTGAAGGCGTCGTCGACCTTCTTGTCGAGGCCGGTCAGCGTCGCCTCGACGTCCTTCTTCGTCGCGTCGAAGACCTTCTGGAGCTTCCCCGTGACCTCGGCGCGCTTGCGTTCGTCCTTCGACTTCGTCTCGCCCTTGCCGCCGTCGACCGCCTTCCCGGCCGCCGCCCGGGTCGCGGTGAGCGCGTTCATGGCCTGGGCGCCGGCCGCCGCCGCGCCCGCCTTCGCGGTGGAGAGCTGCGCCTGCTCGCCCGCGCGGGCCTTCCCCGGCGCCTGCGCGGAGTCGGCCTCCGCCGTCTTCTTCGCCTTCAGGGCCTGGTCGAACTCCGGCTCGTTGCCCTTGGCGAGCTGCTCCTCCGTGACCTCGGCGTCGGCCATCGCCTTGTCGTTCTCCGCCGGGCCCTGCGAGAAGTCCGTGACGGCGGCAGGCTGTTTCTCCGGGATCGCGTCCGCTGCGCTCGGCGCGCCCGGGTTGGCCGGCGGACGGTCCGGGACCATCGGGGTGACCGGTTTGTCCTTCGCCGCCGACGTGTCCGGCGGCGCCTTGGTCGTCGTCTCGATGTCCTTGGCCGAGGCGCTCTTGCCGTCCTTGACCTTCCCGTCGACCTCGCCCTTGACCTTCTCGGCCTTACCCGACGACGAGAACTTGTCCGCCTCGTCGAGGTTCTTCGGCGCCTGCGCGTCGATGGCCTTGTTCACCGCCTCGATGAACGCGGCCTTGTTGAACTCCCCCGGCTTCGCCGCGTTCATCTTCTCCGCGTTCGCGGCCTTGCCCTGCGCCTCCTTGTCGTCCGGAGGCGCCACCGCCGCGTCCTGCGCCGACTTCGACTCGGTGGCGGCGGGTGCGTGGGCGGCCAGCGTCCGCTTCTTGGCGGCCACGTCCGCCCCGACCCGGCGGAAACCGGGCGCTGCCGACGGGGGCGTCTTCGCCGGGGCGGTGTACCGCTGGGCCACGAGCCGGGCCACGGCCGCGTTGCCCGCCGCACCCTGGAGTCGTTGGAGGCTGCGTACGCCCGAATCGCCGGAGGACGCGGACCCGCGCTCCGGACGCTGCGTCGAGGACTTCTTCTCCGGGACTTCCTTCATCCGTCCTCCCGGAGCCCGTGCCGACGGCGTACGCGGTTCCGTCAGCGTGCCGGGGCCGGCCGCCCCGTACAGAGGGCGCACGTGCGGACGACCGGACCCGGCGTCTTGCACGATCGGGCAGCCCTCGGTGCCCGCCGGGCGGCCCTCCCTCCGTTCCCGGTGATCGTCGGCGTCACAAGAATGGCCGTCATTCCAGGAGGGAGCGCGCCGTATGCCGTCGTACCTGTCCCCCGGCGTCTACGTCGAAGAGGTCGAATCGGGGTCCCGGCCCATCGAAGGGGTGGGCACTTCGGTCGCCGCCTTCGTCGGCTTCGCGGAGAAGGGGCCGTTCGACGAGCCGACCCTGATCACGAACTGGACCCAGTTCGTGAGCCGTTTCGGTGGCTTCGTCGAAGGAACGTACCTGGCCCGCTCCGTCTACGGCTTCTTCGCCAACGGCGGCGGGATCTGCTACGTCGTACGCATCGAAGACGGGACCGGGGCCAGTGCCGGTGCGGTTGCCGGCCAGGAGCCCACCGCGACCGCGGCCGGGCAGCCCGCCGCCGTCACCGTCGGACCGTACGCCATCACCGCCCGCCCCGGCGTCACCGGCCGGATCAGCGTCGAGATCGCGGACGTCGAGGGCGAGGACCCGCCCTCGGACGCCTTCCGGCTGATCGTGCGGCGGGACGACGAGGTCGTCGAGACGTACCCGTCGGTCACCACCAAGCGCAGCAAGGAGAACGTCGTCACCCGGGTGAACGCCGGCTCCGCGCTCATCGAGATCGCCGAGCCCGGCACCGGCGCCGCCCCCGCCCGCCCCGCGACGCAGACCGTCACCCTCGCCGTGCCCGCGGGTGCGCCCGGCTCGGCGCCGGTGGCGGTGCCGGCCGGGTCGCTGACGCCCGACGTGTACGTGGGCGACGCCGACCGCCGTTCCGGACTCGGCGGCCTGGAGGCGGTCGAGGACGTCACGATGGTGGCCGTCCCGGACCTCATGAGCGCGTACGAGCGCGGGCTCATCGACCTCGACGGGGTGATCGCCGTCCAGCAGGGCCTGATCACCCATTGCGAGCTGATGGGCGACCGGGTCGCCGTGCTCGACCCGCCGCCCGCCCTCAGCCCCCAGGAGATCCACACCTGGCGCACCGAGCGGGCGAACTACGACTCCAAGTACGCGACGCTGTACTACCCGTGGATCGGAGTGGCCGACCCGTCGTCGGGCCGGATCTCCCTCGTCCCGCCGAGCGGGCACATCGCCGGCGTCTGGGCCCGCAACGACAACCAGCGCGGCGTGCACAAGGCCCCGGCGAACGAGGTGGTCCGCGAGGCCGTCGCGCTCGCGACCCAGCTCACCAAGGGCGAGCACGACCGGCTCAACCCGGTCGGCCTCAACTGCATCCGCGCCTTCCCCGGCCGCGGCATCCGCGTCTGGGGCGCCCGGACGCTCGCCTCGGACCCGGCCTGGCGCTACCTCAACGTCCGCCGGCTCTTCAACTACCTGGAGGAGTCGATCCTCGCCGGCACCCAGTGGGTCGTCTTCGAGCCCAACGACGACGCGCTGTGGGCCCGGATCCGCCGGACGGTGGCGGCGTTCCTCGTCAACGAGTGGCGCAAGGGTGCCCTGTTCGGCCTCACCCCGGACGAGGCGTTCTACGTCAAGTGCGACCGCGAGACGAACCCGCCGGAGAGCGTGGACCTGGGCCAGGTCATCTGCGAGATCGGTGTGGCACCGGTCAAGCCCGCCGAGTTCGTCGTCTTCCGCCTCTCCCAGCTGACCAGCGGCTCTGGTGCCGTCGACGAGTGAGGAGTAGTACGCCGTGCCCCTTCCCGATCTCGACAGTTCAGTCGGCCATTCCTTCGGCCTGGAGTTCGACAGCGTCGTCATCAAGCAGATCACCGAGGTCAGTGGTCTGAAGATGGAACAGGACGTCATCGAGCTGAAGCAGAACACCGCCGACGGCAAGTACGCCATCAAGAAGCTGCCCGGCCGCCCCAAGGCGGGCGAGGTCACGGTCAGCCGAGGCCTCACCGAGGACAACAGCTTCGAAAGCTGGGTCAAGGAGTCCCGCTTCGGCAAGATGACCGGCGCCCGCCGCCACGGCGCCATCATCGTGTACGACTACGAGGGCATCCCGATCAAGCGCTACAAGCTCATCAACGCCTGGCCGAAGTCCCTGGAGATCGGCACCCTCAAGGCCGGCGACACCTCGGTCCTCACCGAGAAGCTGGTGATCACGTACGAGAGCATGGAAGTCGAGTGATGCGTCGTACGGCGCCGAGCGCACCGCCGCGCGCCGCCGCTCCGGGCCTCCCCTCCGAAGGAGAGGCCGAAGGCGGCGGCATGCGGACCGAGTTCGCCTTCCGGCTGCCGCGCGGGTACGTCGACGACGCGGGCACCGTGCACCGGGACGGCGTGATGCGCCTGGCGACCGCCCGCGACGAACTCGTACCGCTGCGCGACGACCGGGTACGGGAGAACTCGGCCTACCTGTCCGTGGTCCTCATCTCCCGGGTCGTGACCAGGATCGGCACGGTCGACGACATCCACCCGGGCGTCATCGAGGACCTGTTCGCCTCGGACCTGGCCTTCCTGCAGGACTTCTACCGGCGCATCAACGCCGAGGGCCACACCCGGGCCGCCGTCACCTGCCCGAGCTGCCAGGAGGAGTTCGCGGTGGACCTCGCCGGTGGCCGCCTGGGGGAATCGTGACGTACGCGGCCGACCGCCTGTACGAGGAGGTCGCGTACCTCGCCTACCACTTCCACTGGCCGCTCGATCAGCTCCTCGACCTGGAGCACCCGGAACGTCTGAGGTTCGTCGCCCAAGTGGCCCGCCTCAACGGAGGATGAGGGGGAGGGAAGGGCACCGATGGGTCTGTTGTCCTGGCTGCGCGGAGGCGGCGACGGGGATCGGGACCGGTCGCGTCAGAGCGACGCGGCGGCGCCGCCGGAACCGGCCGCCGCGCCCCGCGAGGACCGCTTCGACATCCCCGAACTCCCGCCACTTCAACGTACGTTGACCCCGCCGGCCCTCGTCACCGACCCGACCGCCTTCGAGGCCGCCCTGCCCACCCGGCAGCCGACGGCGTTCACGGCCCCGCTGGGGCACGCGGTCAGCGCGGAGGCGCCCAGCGGGGTGGTGCACGGGGTCACGACGCCGGTCCGGGGGTTCAGCGCGCCGGGGCCGTCGGCCGTGACAGCGCAACTGACGCGGCAGCCGGCGACGGAGCTTCCGGTGACGGCTCTGGCCACTCCGGCCGCTCCGGTCACTCCGGCTTCTCCGGCTTCTCCGGCTGCTTCTGCGGTTGCTTCTCCTGTTGCGCCGGTACGGACAGTGGGCGCGCCGGGCACGTCCGTGCAGCGGGCGGCGCCTCCCCCTGCCGCACCGGTCACTCCGGTACGAGACGAGGGCTCGCCGCAGTCGGCGGTGCCGCCCGGTGTCGTCCAGCGAGCGGAGGAGAGCGCCCCGGCGCCTCCACCGTCCCGGACGTCCCCGACGTCCGCGACGCCTCCTACGTCTTCGGCGGCCGTGCAGCCAGAGAGCCCGCAGCCCACGGCGGCTTCGGAACCGGTCGTCCAGCGCTCGGACGCCGGGACGGAGACGACTCCTGAGGTACGAGCGGAGGCGGAGGCGCCGCCGGCCGAGACCCCGTCCGAGGACGAACCGCCGGTGCGCAGCCTCCTGGGTGAGCGGGAGCCCCTCGTCGAGCCGCCCACGGAGCCGTCCTCTCCAGGCGCCGGCACGTCCTCCACGCCTCACGTCCAGCGGTCGACGCCCCAGGCGAACGCGCCCAGCACTGCCCCCTCCGCGCCGTCCGTTCAGCGCACGCCGGGACTCGGTGCGCCCCTGCCCGGTCTCCCGCCGACCGCCCGCGCAGAGGCCGCGCGACCGTCGCCGCCTCTGCGGCCGGTCCAGCGGACGCCCGGGCTCGGCGCGCCCCTCCCCGCGCTGCCGCCCACCGTCCGGAATGAGGCTGCCGCCCCCGCGTCCCCACCAGCCGAAGGGCCGATACCGACTCCGGCACCGATCCGGGTCCCGGACCCGGTCCCGGTCCCGGCCCCGCTCGCGCTGCCGGTGCAGCGCACCGAAGCCCCGCCTCCGGCCGAGGTCTCCCGCGCGCAGGACGTCCAGGACACCCAGCCCGTCCAGGACACCACCCAGTCAACGCAGGCCGTCCAGTCCCTGCCCCCGGACGTGCCGGACGTCCAGACCGTCCGGGAGACCCGGGACGCCGAGGTCCGGCCCCCCTCCCCCGACCCCGTGGCCCCGCTCCTCGGCGAGCGCCCGCTGTCCCTCCGTACCGTCGAGGGCACTCCACCGGCAGCCCCGGTCCAGCGGACCGCGGCCGACCCGCCGGCGTCCTCCCCCGCCCCGTCGCCCGTGGCCGCGCCCGCCGCCGTGCCCGTGCGCTGGGTGACGGCCACCGGCCCCGCGACCGTCCAGCGCTCCACGCGGCACACCGCGCCCCAGGCCGAACCCCGCGCCGCGCACGTACAGCGGAGCACGGCACCGCAGACCGCGCCGTCCCGCACGCCGGCCCCCGGCCCCCCGTCCGCGACGTCTCTCCCGTCTGCGCCCCTGTCCGCGCCCCTCCCGGTGTCCCGCACGGCCGTGCCCGGCCGGGCGTCCGTCTTCGATGCCGGCGCCGTGGCGGTCGCCGCCGGGGTCGCGCAGCGGATGGCCGACGGGAGCGTGGTGTTCACGCCGCCTGGCGCGGCCCCGGATCCGGCGTCGGCTCCGACGCCGGCGGCCGCCCTCCCCTCGTACACCAGCGTGCCCGTCGTACACCGCCACCTCCCCGTCCAGCGCGAGACCACCACCGAGGAACCTCCGCCCCCGCCGGCGGCGCCCGCACCTGAGGAGCCCGCACCCGCGCCCGCGGCGGAGACGACGTCCCCGACAGCGGCACCTGCCGAAGCCCCCGGCCACGCAGCACCACCGCAGGCCGCGGCCGCGCCCCACCAGCAGACCCCGCCCGTCACCGACGAGTTCGTCCGCGCCCTCTACCCCCCGCTCGCCCGCCTCCTCAAGGCCGATCTGCGCCTGGAGCGCGAGCGGGCCGGCTTTCTGATCGAGAAGAGGTGACGTAACGGTCATGACCACCCCCGACCGCGGCGACGACCCCGCCGTCAGCGTCTGCTTCGTCGTCACCATCGACGAGATCGAGCTCGGTTCCTTCAACACCTGCGAGGGCCTCGGCTGCGAGGTCGTCCTGGAGACGCGCGAGGAAGGCGGCAACAACGGGCACGTGTGGCAACTGCCCACGCGGCTCAAGTACTCGAACGTGAAGCTGTCCCGGCCGCTCACCCGGGAGACCGAGAAGGTCGCCCGCTGGTTCGCGAGCATGACCACCGGCTTCACCCGCAAGACCGCGCACATCGAGGCCAGGACCGGGGACGGCCGGAAGGTCGCCCGGTGGGGTCTCCTCGAGGTCGTGCCGGTGCGCTGGACGGGGCCGTCCTTCTCGCCGGAGTCGCCCAAGGTGGCGATCGAGACGATCGAGATCGCCCACCACGGCTATGTGATGGAGGGCTGAGCAGGTGAGCGCACCCATCGCCTTCAGCGCGGCCGGCACCGCCGGGGTGGCCTCGGCCGGCCGGGCGGCCGGCTCCGCCCGGCCGAAGCTGGAACACGCGTACCTGGAGCTGCGCACCCCGCCCACGGGCGGCGGCCTGACGCCGGGGGCGCCGTGCGGCCGGATCGAATTCCAGTTCAATCCCAAGGAGTTGAGCCTCACGAAGGCGGCGGCCTGGAAGCGGACTCCGGCGAAGGGCGCGAAGAGCGCGGGCCCGCCCGAGTACCAGGGGCCGCAGCCCAGCAAGTTGACGGTGGAGATGTTCTTCGACGCGGCCGACACCCAGGACACCCGTGTGGTGACGGCGGTGGAGCAGCTCTTCGCGTGCTGTGTGCCGACGAGCGAGAGCCGCCAGCAGCAGCGCTCCTCACCGCCCTGGGTGGTGTTCCACTGGGGCGGGCTCACCGGCTTTCCCGGCTATGTCAGCCAGGTGCAGGCGAAGTACACGCTGTTCACGACGTCCGGGGTGCCGATCCGGGCCGTCTGCCAGGTCACGGTCGAGGAGATCAGCGGGGAGACGCCGGGGCAGAACCCGACCTCGGGCGCGCTCGCGGCGCGCCGTACCCACCGGGTGGCGGCCGGTGACTCGCTGCCGTCGCTCGCGCAGCGGGAGTACGGGAATCCGGCTGCCTGGCGGGTGATCGCGGAGGCCAACGGGATCGACGACCCGCTGCGGCTCGCGACGGGGCGGCAGTTGTTACTTCCGGCCCTCGACGAGCTGGGCCGCCTCCAGGAGCAGGAAAGCGACTCGGGGAGGGAGCGCTGATGGCGGGGCAGGGGGTCGCGTCGGCGCTGGTGGTGGAGTTCGGGGGCACGCCGCTGCCCGCGCGGCTCGCGAACCAGCTCGTGGAGGGGTACGTCGACGACAGCCGGACGCTGCCCGACCTGTTCGTGCTGCGCTTCCGCGACCCGGACCGGACGCTGCTCAAGCAGGCGGGGATCGAGGTCGGCGCCGAGGCCCGCCTCTCGGCCCGCGGCGGGGGCGGCGGGGCGCCGCGGCCGCTGCTGACCGGGGTGGTGACGGCGCTCGAACTGGAGCTGGACGACTCGGGCACGTTCACCGTCGTCCGCGGTCTCGACGAGACGTACCGGCTGTTGCGCGGGGTGCGGGTGGCCAGCTACCAGAACATGACGCTGTCCGACATCTGCGCCCAGGTGGCCCGGCGGGCCGGGCTGAAGACGGGCACGATGGACGTGGCCGGTCCGGTGCTCGACCATGTGGCCCAACCCAACGTGAGCGACTGGGAGTTCGTGCGCGCGCTCGCGGAGGAGGCGGGTGCCCAGGCGTACGTACGGGAGGGGCAGCTGCACATCGTGAAGCCCACCGAGGCGACCGGTGCGCCCGACGCCTCCGCCCGCGCCGAGCGCGAGCCACTGGTCCTGGAGCTGGGGGCGAACCTGCTGTGCTGCCGGGCGTCGGTCTCGGCGGCCGAGCAGGTGTCCGAGGTGGAGGTGCGCGGCTGGGACGTGACCGGCAAGCGGGCCCTGGTGGGGCGGGCGCCGGCGGGGAACTCGTCGACGCTGAAGCTCGGGGTGACGGCGGCGCAGGTGACGCAGCCGTTCGGGTCGGCGCGGCACGTGGTGACGGACGGCGGGTACGGCACGCAGGAGCGGGTCGACCGGGCGGCGAAGGCCCTGGCGGAGCGGATCGCGGGCTCGTTCGCCGAGCTGGAGGCGGTGATCCGGGGGAACCCGGAGGTGCGGGCGGGCTCGGCGGTGGCGTTGAACGCGGTCGGGGCGCCGTTCGAGGGCCGGTACACCGTCACCTCCTCCCGGCACGTCTTCGATCCGCACCGCGGGTACGAGACCTGGCTGACGGTCTCCGGCCAGCAGGAGCGGTCGCTGTTCGGGCTGACCGGCGGCGGCCCGGGCCGGGCCGGGGGTACGGCGCCCGGCACGGCCGGCCTGGTGAACGCGACCGTGACCGACACCCAGGACCCGGACGGCTCGGGCCGGGTGAAGGTGCGCTTCCCGTGGCTGTCGGACGAGTACGCGAGCGACTGGGCGCGCACGGCGCAGGCCGCGGGCACCAGCGGCGGCGAACCGCTGATCCCGGAGGTCGGCGACGAGGTGGTGGTCGGCTTCGAGCACGGGCGGCTCGACCGTCCGTACGTCCTGGCCGGGCTCTACAACGGGAAGGACCGGCCGCAGCGGAGCAGCCCGGTGGACAAGACCTCGGGGGCGGTCGAGCGCAAGGCGCTGACCTCGCGTGAGGGCAACCGTCTCGAACTGCTCGACACCGCGAACGGCCCGAAGGGCGTGCGCCTGACGACCGGCGACGGCAAGCTCACCATCGACCTGGACCGCACGGGCACGACGATCGCCGTCAGCAGCGACGGCAGTGTGAAGATCACCGCGAAGGACAAGGTGCAGGTGACGGCGAAGGGTGGCGTGACGCTCGACGCGGAGAGCGGCGCGGTCGAACTCAAGGGAGACAGCGTGTCCCTGACGGCCCGTTCGGGCGGAGTGAAGGTCGACGGCGGGACGGGCAAGGTCGAGGTGTCGTCGGCCGGCGCGGTGGACGTGCACGGGATGTCGGTCTCGGTCGACGGCACGCAGCGCACCGAGGTGAAGGGCGGGATGTCGCTCTCCCTCAACGCCGCACTCGTGAAGATCAACTGATCGGTCAGTCGGTTCCGTCGGACAGGAAGTGAGCACGGTCATGGCACAAGGACCCGCCGCACGGGTCGGCGACCCCACCGGTCATCCCGGGGTGATCGGCCCGCCGGGAGTGCCGACCGTCCTCATCGGCGGCGCCCCCGCCGCCACGGTCGGCACCCCGCACGTCTGCTCCTTCGCCAGCCCGCCCCCGCACCCGCCGTCGGCCATCGCCGGTCCCGGCAGCACCAGCGTGCTGATCGGCGGCGCGCCGGCGGCCCGGGTCGGCGACCTGGCGGCCTGCGGCGCGCCCGTGGTGTCCGGGTGCCCGACGGTCATCATCGGCGGCTGAGGAAGACGGGGGTTCCGGGATGGGACAGGAGTTCATCGGCGCGGGCTGGGCGTTTCCGCCGCGCACCGACGCGACCGGGTCGATCGCCCTCGTACGGGGTGAGCGCGAGCTGGAGGAGTCGATCCGGCTGATCCTGGCGACCTCGCCCGGGGAGCGCCCGATGCGGCCCGAGTTCGGGTGCGCCGTCAACGACTACGTGTTCGCGCCGGCCGACGCGGGCACGGCCGGGCAGCTCGCCTACGAGGTGCGGCTCGCCCTGGAGCGGTGGGAGCCGCGGATCGAGGTGACCGAGGTCGCGGTCCGCTTCGACGAGGCCGACAACGGGGTGCTCTACATCGACATCGGCTACACGGTGCGCGGCGCCAACGACCCCCGGAACCTCGTCTTCCCGTTCTATGTGATCCCGGAGGAGGACCGCGGATGACGCTGCCGAGCCCGAACCTGGACGACCGGCGCTTCCAGGGCCTGGTGGACGAGGCCAAGCGGCACGTCCAGCGGCGCTGCCCGGAGTGGACCGACCACAACGTGTCGGACCCGGGGGTCACGCTGATCGAGGCGTTCGCGACCATGGTCGACCAGCTCGTCTACCGGGTGAACCGGGTGCCGGAGAAGAGCTATCTGACCTTCCTCGACCTGATCGGCGTGCGGCTGCACCCGCCGACCGCCGCCGGCACGGACGTGACGTTCCGGCTTTCGGCGCCGCAGCCGGAGCCCGTGGTCGTCCGGGCCGGTACGGAGGTGGCGACGGTCCGCACCGAGACCGAGCCGGCGGTCGTCTTCACGACCACCCGGGACCTCACGATCGTGCCGTGCGCGTACGCGGCGCTCGCGACCTGGCCGGCGGCCGCGACCGGGTCCCCGGCCGGCGCGGTGGATCCGCGCAAGGCAGCCGGTGCGGGAGCCGGCGCGGGTGACCGTACGGCCGTGGACCGCACCGAGGAGCTGGCGCTCGGCCGCGAGGTGCCCTGTTTCTCGCCCTCGCCCGTCCCCGGCGACGCGCTGTACGTGGGCCTGTCGGCGGCCGTCCCGGCGGGAGTCGTGGTCCTTCGGCTCGACTGCTCCGTGCACGGTGTGGGCGTCGACCCGCTGCGGCCGCCGCTGGTGTGGGAGGCGTGGGACGGGCGGCGCTGGGCGGCCTGCGAGGTGGAGAAGGACGACACGGGCGGCTTCAACCGGGCCGGCGAGCTGATCCTGCACCTGCCGGCGACGCACACCCCGGCGAGCGTCGTCCGGCGCACCGGCGGCTGGCTGCGCTGCCGGCTCGTCGAGGCGGCGCCGGACCAGCCGACGTACGTGGCGCCGCCGGTGGTCCGCGGCATCACGGCCTTCACCATCGGGGCGACCGTCGGCGCCGAGCACGCCGAGCGGATCACCGACGAGGTCCTGGGCACGGCGGAGGGCGTGGCGGGGCAGTCGTTCGCGGTGGCCCGACCGCCCGTCGTGCCCGGCGAGTTCGCCCTGGAGGTCACCGAGCCCGAAGCCCTCGACGAAGGCGCCGCGCCCGCCGAGCCGTGGACCCGCGTCGACGACTTCGCCCATTCCGGTCCGGACGACCGCCACTTCACCCTCGACGAGGGCACGGGCCGCGTCGAGTTCGGCCCGGCCGTCCGCGAACGGGACGGATCGGTACGGTACTTCGGTACCGTGCCGGCCAAGGGCGCGCTGGTCCAGGTCCGTTCGTACCGTACGGGCGGCGGGGTGCGCGGCAACGTGGCCCGCTCGACGCTGCGCGTGCTGCGCGGCACGGTGCCGCTGGTGGCGCGGGTGGAGAACCGGCGCCCGGCGGTCGGCGGCGTCGACGGGGAGAGCGTGGAGAGTGCCCGGATCAGGGGCCCGCTGACCCTCCGTACGCTCCAACGGGCTGTCGTGCCGAGGGATTACGAGCTCCTCGCCCGCGAGGTCGCGCCGGACGCGGCCCGGGTGCACTGCGTCCCCGAGGACGGCGAGGCCGGGGTGCGGCTGCTCCTCGTGCCGGCGGGGCGCGGCGACGCGCACGGACGGATCGCGTTCGACGAGCTGATCCCGCCGCCGCGCACCCTGGAACGCATCGCGCAGCACCTGGACGCCCGCCGGCCCATCGGGGCGCGGCTGGTCGTCGAGCCGCCGTACTACCAGGGCGTCACCTTCGTCGCGACCGTGCAGGCGAGCCGCGGCGCCGCGGCCGAGCGGGTCCGGGAGGCGGCCCTGACGGCGCTCAACGGCTACTTCAACCCGCTGACCGGCGGGCCGTCCGGCGAGGGCTGGCCGTTCGGGCGGCCGGTCCAGACGGGCGAGGCGCACGCGGTGCTGCAGCGCGTCCCGGGCGTCGACCTGGTCGACGACGTGCGGCTCTACCGCGCGGACCCGCTGACCGGTCAGCGCACCGAGGTGCCCGACGGGCGGATCGCGCTCGACCGGCACGCCCTCGTCTTCTCGTACGAGCACCAGCTGAGAGTCCGGGAGGTCTGAACCGCCGTGCGTACCGCCGTCCCCGGGCTGCCGAGCCCGCACCCGCTGATGGACCTGCTGCCCGCGGTCTATCTGGAGCAAGACTTCCTGACCCGGTTCCTGGCGGCGCTCGACGACGTCCTCGCCCCGGTGCTGCTCAGTCTCGACAACCTGCCCGCGCACCTCGACCCGCGCACGGCGCCGGAGGACTTCCTGGAGTGGCTGGCGGCCTGGGTCGCCGTCGAACCCGACCCGCACGCCGCTCCGTTGGAGCGGCGGCGGGCCGCGGTGCGCGGCGCGGTGGCCCGGCACCGGGCGCGCGGGACGCTGCCCGGGCTCGCGGAGGCGCTGCGCGTGCAGACGGGCGGCGCGGAGCCGGAGATCACGGAGAGCGGCGGCACGATCTGGTCCACCACCCCCGGCACCGCCCTGCCGGGCGCCGGGCGGCCCTGGGTGACGGTCCGGCTGTCCGTGCCGGACCAGGGGCGGGTGAGCCGGGCGCGCCTGGAGGAGCTGATCCGGGCCGAGATCCCGGCGCACGTCGGGTTCACGCTGGAGCTGGCCGACCTGCCGGCCGGGGGTGCGAGATGAGCGGGATGGTGTGTCCGACGTGCGGGCAGCGGAACGCGGCGGGGACGCCGTTCTGTTCCTCGTGCGGCGCGTTCCTGGACTGGGACCAGGACGAGAGCGGGGGGCGGGAGGAGCAGGCCGCGCCACCGGAGCCCGCACGCCGGACGCCCGCGCCGCCGGAGCCCGTACGCCGGACGCCCCCGCCCCCTTCCGTACCCCCGCCCCCGCCCGTACCACCGCGGACCGACCCCCGTCCGGCCCGGCCCCGGCCGACCGACCCCCCGCCGGCCCAGTTGCCTCGGACCGCGGCGGCCTCGGCGGAGGCCGGGCTCCGGCGGCCCGGGGCGGAGACCCGGCCCGATGTGCCGGGGGCGCCGCGCGGGGCCGCGCGCCGGCCCGATGCCGCGGCCGCGCCGGCGGCGGCC
>NZ_JBSGIW010000106.1:0-23648 GCF_053605265.1 Streptomyces sp. NPDC003943
CGCGCACCACGTCGGCGACCGGGGGCCCCGGGCCGGCGCCCGCCGCGCCCCCCCCCCGCTGCTCGACCTGGCGACGCTGCAGCTGCGGGTGCACCAGGCCCGGGTGTCGGCCTGAGTCACGGAGCCACGAAGAGGCCCGGGAAGCGCGGCCCGAGCCAGGGCTTGCGGCCCCAGGCGAGGGCGCGGCCGGTCGCCATCACCGGGACCGGGTCGATCCGGCCGAGCGCCATGAGCAGGAAGGCGACCGGCTCGGTCAGTACGGTGCAGTCGGGGCGGTCGAACGGGCCGGTCGTGGTGGTGACCGTGCCGTCGGCGACGGTCACGCCGAACCGGGCGCCGCCCCACAGCCGTACCCGGTAGCGGGCGGTGAGGCCCGCGACGGCGGCCGGGTCGACGACCCGGGGCATCACGGCGGTCATGAAGGGCAGGGTCAGCTCGACCCGTTCGCGGTCGAGCATGTGGCGGCGGCCGAGGGACCGGGCCAGGTCGTAGCCGTGGCCGAGCATGTGCGTGAGCAGGTACGCGCCGAGGCCGGCCGGGTCGAGGGGGCCGAGCGGGGTGTCCAGGACCTCCTGCGGGTCGCGCTCCTCGACCGCGTCGAGGAAGGCGAGGGCCTGGTCGAGGATCAGGTCGGCGAGCGGCCCGGCGCCCCGCTCGGGGAAGGCGGCCAGCGCCTTCTCGTTGGCGGCAGCGATGCCCTGCGGGGTGCCGTCGCCGTACGGCCGGGGGCGGCCGGCGGCCAGCTCGGCCATCAGCTCGTTCGCCTGGCCGAGGTGGGCCGCGGTCTCGCCGAACGTCCAGGTCAGGCGCGGCACCGGGCGCCCGGTGTCGGGTGCGGCGCGCACGATGTCGGCGATGTCCCGCGCGGTGCCGTGTATCGCCGCGCCGAGCCCGTCCGGCAGCACACTCATCTCGTCCCCACCCTCGTACCCGGCCGATCAGTGGCGCAAGAGTAGGGGGTGGCCCCGGCCGCTGCCCAGGGCTGGGCGGATCCGGGGCCACCCGTCGTGGTCACGCGAGGCTCACGCCCGGGCGAGCCGGAGGGTGAGCAGCTGGAAGGGGCGCAGCTCGATCAGGACGTCGTCGCCCTCGACCCGTACGGCCTCGCCCTCCCGGGGCCGCTCCAGGAGGTCGCACACCCGGGCGTCCGCGAGCGCGAAGCCGGCGGTGAGGCGGGTGCGGGCGCGGCCGCCGCGCGACTCGTAGACGCGGACCACGACGTCGCCGCTGCCGTCGTCGGCGAGCTTCAGGGCGCTGACGACCACGGCCTCGTCGGCGACGCCCACCAGCGGCGCCACCTCTGCCGAGCCCGGCACCCGCCGCTCGGGCTGGTTGATCCGGTAGCCCTCGCGGACGGCGTCGCCGATGACGGCGCCGGGGACGAGGGCGTGGCGGAAACGGTGCAGGCCCTGGTCGGTACGCGGGTCGGGGAAGCGGGGGGCGCGCAGCAGGGAGGCCCGGACGGTGGTCGTGGTGCCGCGGTCGGCGGCCCGTACGGTACGGGTGACGTCGTGGCCGTACGTCGAGGCGGTGACGAGCGCGACACCCCAGCCGGGCTCCTCGAAGTGCACGAAGCGGTGGTTGCACGCCTCGAACTTGGCCGCCTCCCAGCTGGTGTTGGTGTGGGTGGGGCGGTGCAGGTGGCCGAACTGGGTCTCGGCGGCGTACCGGTCGGTGTGCAGGTCGAACGGGAAGGCGCACTTGAGGAACTTCTCGGTCTCGTGCCAGTCCACCTCGGTGTCGAGGTCGAGCCGCTTGGCACCGGCGGTGAGGCCGAGGGTCTGCACGGCGCGCGAGGAGCCGAAGGAGCGGGTGACGCGGACGCTCACGGCCTGGGCCGAGTCGGTGGCGACGGTCAGTTCGTCGACGTCCGTGAGGTCGGTGACGGTGTTGCGGTAGAAGCGGTCGACGTCCCAGGCGTCCCACATGTTGGGGAAGTCGGGATGGAGCTGGAGGAGGTTGGCGGCGGCGCCGGGGGCCACGGTCTCGCGGCCGCTGTCGAGGTCGACGACGGAGACGACGAGTCCGCGCGCGTCGACGACGGCCCGCAGCAGCCCGTTGTCGAGGACGAAGCCGCCCTCGGCGCGCGGCTCGACCGTGCAGCGGCCGGGCGCGGCGGGCAGGGCGTCGGCGCGCCGGGCGCCGCCGGCGGGGACGCCGGCGCGGCCGTGCGGGGCGGAGTTGAAGACGAGCTCGGAGTCGCCGTCGCCGGCGAGGGCACGCTGGGCCCGGTCGACGATCCCGCCCAGCTCCTCGGCGACCGCGGCGTACGTGGCCTCCGCCTCGCGGTGCACCCAGGCGATGGAGGAGCCGGGCAGGATGTCGTGGAACTGGTGCAGCAGCACCGTCTTCCAGATGCGGTCCAGCTCCTCGTACGGATAGGGGAATCCGGCTCGTACGGCGGCGGTGGCGGCCCACAGCTCGGCCTCGCGCAGCAGGTTCTCGCTCGCCCGGTTGCCCTGCTTGGTGCGGGCCTGGCTGGTGAGGGTGGCCCGGTGCAGCTCCAGGTACAACTCCCCTACCCAGACGGGTGGTTCGGGGTACTCCGCCTGGGCCTTCGCGAAGAACTCGGCGGGCCGTTCCCAGCGCACCCGGGCCGAGCCCTCCAGGTCGCGCATGCGCGCCGCCTTGGCGATCATCTCGCGGGTGGCTCCGCCGCCTCCGTCACCCCAGCCGGTCGGGGCGAGCGAGTGACTGGCCCGGCCCTTGTCCTTGAAGTTCCTTACGGCGTGGGCGATCTCCCTGCCCTGCATGGAGCAGTTGTAGGTGTCGATGGGCGGGAAGTGGGTGTAGATCCGGGTGCCGTCGATGCCCTCCCACCAGAAGGTGTGGTGCGGGAAGGAGTTGACCTGGCTCCAGGAGATCTTCTGGGTGAGCAGCCATTTCGAGCCGGCCTCCTTGATGATCTGCGGGAGGCCGCCGGCGAAGCCGAAGGTGTCGGGCAGCCATGCCTCGTGGTTCTCCACGCCGAACTCGTCCAGGAAGAAGCGCTTGCCGTGCACGAACTGACGGGCCATCGCCTCCGAGGAGGGCATGTTGGTGTCGGACTCGACCCACATGCCGCCGGCCGGTACGAAGCGGCCCTCGGCGACGGCCTTCTTCACCCGGGCGTACACCTCGGGCCGGTGCTCCTTGATCCAGGCGTACTGCTGGGCCTGGGACATCGTGTAGACGAAGTCGGGCTCGTCCTCCAGGAGGGCGGTCATGTTGGCGGTGGTGCGGGCCACCTTGCGGACGGTCTCGCGCAGCGGCCAGAGCCAGGCCGAGTCGATGTGGGCGTGCCCGACGGCGCTCAGGCGGTGGGCGGAGGGCTCGGCGGGCGTGGCGAGGACACCGGCCAGCTCGGCGCGGGCCGCCGCGGCGGTGCCGTTCACGTCCTGGAGGTCGATCGCGTCGAGGGCGCGTTCGACGGCGCGCAGGACGTCCCAGCGGCGGGCGCCCTCGACGGGCAGTTCCGCCATCAGCTCGCCGAGCACCTCCAGGTCGGCGACGAGCTCCCACACCGTCTCGTCGAAGACAGCCAGATCCATGCGGGCGAGCCGGTACTGCGGCCGGTCGCCCGCCGTGTCCCGGTCGCCGAGCTCGGTGGGCAGGAAGGGGTGGTAGTCGAGGATCACCGGGTTGGCCGCGGCCTCGACGTGCAGCAGCACCTCCTCGCCGCCGGCCGCCGGGGCCGCGATCCGCACCCACTGGTTGCGCGGGTGGAGGCCCTTCACCGGGCTGCCGTCCGGGCGGTAGACCAGGCCCTCGCACTGGAAGCCGGGCATGTTGGCGTCGAAGCCGAGGTCGATGAGCGCCTCGACGGTGCGGCCGGCCCACTCCTCGGGCACGGTGCCGGAGACGGTCAGCCAGCTGGTGCTCCAGGGCGCTCCCCACGCGTCGCCGACGGCGATCGGGGTCCTGGGCGCGGCGAGGCCCTCGGCGACCGGGACGGGCTCGCCGGGGGCGGTCCAGATCCCGGCCCGGAGCGGCACGGACTGCGGGTGGACGGCGGGTCGGATGCGTTCGTCGAGGACCCGCTTGAGCCGGGACTCGACGAGACTGCGGTCGTCATGCATGCGGAGCACTCCCAGGGACAGGGGCGAGGGCGGGCGGTACGGGGCGGGGTCAGCCGCGCGGGGCGGAGTCGCGGGCGGGGCCCGGGCCGCCGAGGGCGTCCGGCGTGACCAGCTCGGTGATGCCGCGGGCGGCGAGGTACGCGGGGTCGTCGGCGCGGGACGCGAGGACCACGGCCGGGCGGGCCCCGTCCGCGGCCAGCCGCATGAACGCCTCGAAATGCGGGCCGCCGGGGCCGCAGGACGAGCGCTTCGTGACCTCCTCCGGGAGGTCGACGACGAGCGCGGTGCTCCTGGGCGGCGCCGCGGCCCCGGTCGTACGGGCTTCGGCGACGGCGTCCGCGAAGGCCCGGCCGGCCGGCTTGACCCGGCGGTCGTTGGTCAACAGGCCCAGGCTGTATTCCAGTTCGGGGAAGTCGGCGAGCGAGCGGTCGACGTCGTGGGAGCACCACCACGTGATACCCCACAGACCGGGGCAGTCGAGCGCGGCGGCGACGGTCGACCGGGTGAATTCGGCCGCGCGCTCCGCGGGCACGTGCGGGGCGGGGGCGCCGACCTCCTGGAGCCAGACGGGGCGGCCCGGGTCGTCGGCCCACGCCTTGGACAGCTCGATCAGATAGGCGGCGTGCTGCGCGACCGCGACCGAGTCGGGGCCGTAGCGCTGGGCGGTGCCGTTGAAGACCCACGAGTGGACGGCGGTGACGGCGCCGGTCCTGGCGGCGTGGCCGGGGGTGAAGGGGTGGTCGTCCAGGTACCAGGCGGCGTCGTAGGCGGCGTGCAGATGGAGCCGGCCGGGCGCGCCCTCCTCGCAGGCGGCGAGCATGCGGCCGAGCCAGTCGGCGGCCTGCGCGGGCGTGGCGCGGTCGGGATCGGGATGGGGGTCGCCGGAGAACTGGTTGATCTCGTTGCCGAGGGTCATGCCGAGGAAGTTCGGCCGGTCCGCGAGGGCGGCGGCGAGGGCGCGCAGATAGGCGGCCTGGCCGCTTTGGACCTCGGGGTCGGTGAAGAGGTTGCGCCGGTGCCAGGTGCGGGTCCAGGCGGGCAGGAAGTCGAAGCTGGAGAGGTGTCCCTGGAGTCCGTCCACGGCGACGTCGAGGCCGCGCTCGCCGGCCGCGTCGACGAGTCGGCCGAGCTGCTCGACGGCCCGGGGCCGGATGAGCGTGCGGTTGGGCTGGAAGAGCGGCCAGAGCGGGAAGACCCGGACGTGGTCGAGGCCGAGGGCGGCGACGGAGTCCAGGTCGGCGCGGACGGCGTCGAGGTCGAAGTCGAGCCAGTGGTGGAACCAGCCCTGGCTGGGGGTGTAGTTGACGCCGAAGCGAGGACCGGAGGAGACATGCTGACTGGTCGTCATGTGCGGTGCGGTTCCTTCGTGAGACGGCGAGCGGTGCCGTCGGCCGGCACCCGGGTCGGCACCCGTGTGGTCGTCCGAGCGGCCGGAGCGGTCATCCCTTGAGCGCGCCCTCCTCGACCCCCTTGAAGAAGAAGCGCTGGAGCACCGCGAACACGGCGACGACCGGCAGGAACGCGATCATCGTGCCCGCGGCGATCTGCCGGGGGTTGGCGGAGAACGTGCCGTCGAGGTACTGGAGTCCGACGGTGAGGGTGTAGCGGCCGGGGTCGTTGAGCACGATCAGCGGCCACAGGAAGTCGTCCCAGGCCTGGATGAAGGTGAAGATCACGACCACGCTCAGCATGCCCCTGACGTTGGGCAGGGCGATGTGCACGAGCCGCTGCCAGGCGTTGGCGCCGTCGACCAGGGCGGCGGCGTCGAGTTCGGCCGGCACGGACCGGAAGGCGGTGTACATGAGCAGCACGTTCAGCATGGCCACGGCACCGGGCAGGGCGACCCCGACGAGGGTGTCGGTGAGGCCGAGGCTGCGGACCGTCACGTACTGGGAGACGATCGTGACCTCGCCGGGCAGCACCAGGGTGGCGACGAAGAGCCCGAGCGCGAGCCGGGCGCCCCGGAAGCGCAGCCGTGCCAGGGCGAAGCCGGCGAGGGTGGCGCCGACCACGTTCCCGAGGACGGAGATGCCGGCCACTACAGCTGAGTTGGCGGCGTACGTCCACACCGGGACGGTGTCGGCGACCTTGGCGTAGTTGGCGAGGGTGGGGTGCTCGGGCAGGAAGCCCGGGGTACGGGACCAGACGTCCTCGCCCGGCCCCTTGAGCGAGGTGGACAGCTGCCACAGGAAGGGGCCGATGGTGAGCAGCAGGACGAGGACGAGGAGGAGGTAGCGGACCGTCCGCTCGGCGGCGGACGGGGCGCGGCCCGGTGCGCTCATGCCGTGGCCTCCTTCCGGTTGATGCGGGCCAGCAGGACCATCGGGCCGACGGTGAGGACGAAGAGCAGCACGCTGAGGGCGGAGGCGTATCCGATGTGGCCGCTGAAGCCGCGGCTGTACATCTGGATGAGCATGACCACCGACATGTCGCGCCCGCCGGGTCCGCCGGTGCCGTTGGACAGCACGTACAGCTCGGAGAAGACCCGCAGCGCGTTGACCGTGACGAGGACGGAGATCAGCAGCGTCGCGGGACGGACGCCGGGCAGGGTGACGTGCCAGAACCTGCGGGGCGCGGAGGCGCCGTCGACGGCGGCGGCCTCGTGCAGCTCGCGGCCGACGTTCCCGAGCGCGGACAGGTAGATGACCATGTAGTAGCCGAGCCCCTTCCACACCGTGAGGACGATGGCGCTGAGCAGCAGCAGCCAGCGGTCGGTGAGGAAGGAGACCGGCCGGTCGGCGAGGCCGAGCTGCTGCAGCAGGCCGTTGAGCAGCCCGCGCTCGTCGAGCACCCAGCCCCAGACGAGACCGACCACGACGGCCGAGGCGACGACCGGGGTGTAGAAGGCGGTGCGGAAGAAGGTGATGCCGGGGAGCCTCTTCTCCACGAGCAGCGCGAGCAGCAGCGGGAGGACGATGAGCAGCGGCAGGCAGACGAGCAGATAGAGGACGCTGTTGACGAGGGCGTCGGTCAGCTGCTCGTCGTCCAGGGCCCGTCGGTAGTTGGCGAGGCCGGTGAAGTGCCCGCCGCCGAGCGGTCTGGCGTTGGTGAAGGACAGGATCACCGTGTTGACGGCGGGGAAGACGTTGAAGACGGCGAGCCAGACCAGGGCGGGACCGGCGAGCAGCCAGGGCGTGAACCAGCGCCGGTGGGTCACGGAGCTTCAGTCCTTCAGCAGCTGGTCGGCGCGGGCGACGGCGGTGTCCAGGGCTTCCTTCGAGCCGCTCTGGCCGCTGATGGCGAGGGCGATCTGCTGGTTGATCAGGGTCTTGACGGCGTCGTTGGCCTGGACGGGTTCGAGGACCCGGGCCGAGGCGAGCGAGCGGAAGGCGATCACCTTGGCGTCGCCGGCGTTGCTGCCGTCGCTCTTGCTGAAGAACGGGTCGGAGGCGGAGGCGGTGGTGGAGGGGAAGATGCTGGTCTCGTGGGCGAAGGCGGCCTGGTTCTCGGCGTTGGTCACCCAGCGGGCGAGCGCGAGGGCCGCGGCCGGGTTCCTGGTGTTCTTCGGGATGGACAGGCCCTGCACGTACAGCGGCGGGGTGCCGATGGCGGGGGACGGCACCACCTTGGGCACGAGGCTCGGGTTGTCGGTGCCGAGGCTGGTGATGTAGTTGGCGCCGGCGGTGGTCCAGGCGGCGGTGCCGGAGCTGAACAGCTTGGTGTTGCCCGCGTAGGTCTCGGTGAGGACGTCCTTGGGCAGCAGTCCCTCCTTGAAGGCCGCGCGGTAGGTGTCGAGGACGGCGGCGGCCTCGGGGGTGTTGAAGGTGAAGTGCTTCCCGTCGACCGACATGATGGGCACGCCCGCGTTGGCGAGGTCGATGAGGTTGGGCTTGCGGCTCATCAGGTACGTCTGGCCGCCGGACTTCGCCTTGACGGTACGGGCGGCCCTGACGAGTTCGTCGAGGGAGGCCGGCGGCTTCTTCGGGTCGAGGCCGTACTTGGTGAACAGTTCGCTGTTCCAGTAGTTGACGTCCGTGTTGAGGTACCAGGGGTAGCCGTACGTGCCGTCGTGGCCGGGGAAGCGGTAGGCGTCCAGGCCGCCCTTGACGTAGTCGGTGCCGGCGGCGGGGTCGGACGCGGCGATGTCGAGCAGCAGGTTCTGCCTGACCAGCGGCAGCGCGAAGTCCGGGGGCAGGTTGACGACGTCGGGCAGGGTGCCGCCGGCGGACTGGCTGAGGACCTTCTCGGAGTAGCCCTCGCCGGGCTGGTCGAGCCATTCGACCTCGACGCCCGGGTACTTCTTCTCGAAGCCGGAGATCACCTTCTCCATGTAGGCGGTGAACTTGGGCTTGAGGGCCCAGGTCTGGAGGGAGACCTTGCCCTTCACCTCGCCGTGGGCGGCGGCCGGGCCGGGCGCGCCGGAGTCCTCGGCGCCGCCGAGGCCGCAGCCGGCGAGGGTCACGGCCGCCACCGCCACGGCGGTCCAGCGGGCCAGCGGGCTTCTGCGTACGGGTCGCGTCTGTCGCACGAGGGTGTCTCCTTGCTCGGACTTCGCGGGGGTGTGCGCGGACCTTGCTCGGCTTGCTTGTCGCTCGACTTGCTTGACTAAACCGCTCTAGCGATGCGGGACTATGCTCGCGGCTAGACTCCGGTGTCAAGAGCGCGTGCGCGGACACGCGGGATGAGGGGGCGTCCGGTGGCCAGACCGACCATCGCCGACATCGCCAGGGAGGCGGGCGTCTCCAAGGGCGCCGTCTCCTTCGCGCTCAACGGGCGCCCGGGCGTGAGCGAGGCAACCCGGGAGCGGATCCTGCGGGTCGCCGAGCGGATGAACTGGCGCCCGCACAGCGCCGCCCGCGCCCTCGGCGGGGCCCGCGCCGGCGCGGTCGGCCTGGTGCTCGCACGCCCCGCGCGCACCATCGGCCTCGAACCCTTCTTCGGCCAGCTGCTCTCCGGGCTGCAGGCCGGTCTCTCCGCCCGCTCCGTCGCGCTCCAGCTCCTCGTCGTCGAGGACACCGCGGCCGAGATCGAGGTCTACCGGCGCTGGACCTCCGAGCACCGGGTGGACGGCTTCGTCCTGGTCGACCTCCAGGTGCGCGATCCGCGCGTGCCGGTCCTGGAGGAGCTCGGCGTGCCGACGGTGGTGCTCGGCGGCCCGGGCCCACACGGCGGCCTGCCCGCCGTCTGGGCCGACGACCGCGAGGCGATGACCTCGATCGTCGAGTACCTGGCCGCCCTCGGCCACCGCCGGATCGCCCACCTCGCCGGGCTGCCCGCCTTCCAGCACACCCGGCGCCGGATCCGGGCGGTACGGGACGCGGCGCGCCGGCTCGGCCTCGCCGAGGCCGTCTCCGTACCGACCGACTTCAGCGACGCGGAGGGCGCGGCCGCCACCCGCACCCTGCTCGCCCGGCCGCGGCGGCAGCGGCCGACGGCGATCGTCTGCGACAGCGACGTGATGGCGGTGGCGGGGCTCGGGGTGGCCGCGGAGATGGGCGTGCCGGTGCCGGGCGAGCTGTCGGTCGTGTCCTTCGACGACTCCGCCCTGGCCCGGATCGTCCACCCCTCGCTGACCGCGCTCTCCCGGGACACCTTCGCCCTCGGCGAGCAGGTCGCCGGCGCGCTCCTGGCGCTGCTCGACGACCCGTCCTCGGCGCGGGACGTACGGAACCCGACCCCGCGCCTCACGGTCCGCGAGAGCACGGCGGCGCCGGCGGACGCACCTCTTGACCCTTCCGCTAAAGCCCTTTAGCCTCCCGGACCGGGCGGCGGAGTGCCGCCCGGTCCGTCACCGCACCGTCGCGCCACCGGCACCACCGGCCGATTCCTCCCTTCTGCTGGACCGGAGCTCCGATGAGACGACTGCCCCTGCTGCTGGCCGCCGCGCTGTCCGCGGCCGTGCTCGGCCTCGCCGGCCCGCCGAACGCCTCGGCGTCAGCGCCGCCCGACAACGTTGTCGCCGCCACCGGCGACCAGCCCTACGCCTCGTACTGGTACCCGAACACCATCCTGAACTGGGATCCCGCCACCGACCCCGACGCCCGCTTCAACCGCTCCCGGGTGCCGCTCCAACCCCGGGTCGCCGACCCGGCGTTGAAGGCCAACGCCGGTGCCCGGGCCGGCGAGGGCAAGGTGGTGTCCCTGGTGTCGTTCGCGCCGACCTCCGGCAACCCCTCGCAGGGTTCGCCCGATCCGCGCTACTACGCCTTCGGACACTGGCAGTACGTCGACACGCTGGTCTTCTGGGGCGGTTCGGCCGGCGAGGGGCTCATCCTCGCGCCGAACCCCACCGTGATCGACGCCGCCCACCGCAACGGCGTGAAGGTCTACGGCACGGTGTTCTTCCCGCCCGCCGCGTACGGCGGCCAGCTCCAGTGGGTCCGGGACTTCGTCCAGAAGTCCGGCACCCGCTATCCGGTCGCCGACAAACTGGTCCAGGCCGCCCGGTACTACGGCTTCGACGGCTGGTTCATCAACCAGGAGACGGGCGGCGGCGACAGCACGCTCGCCACCGAGATGCGCAACACCCTCCGGTACGCGCGCTCGCTCGGCCCGGTCGACTTCATGTGGTACGACGCGATGACCGAGTCCGGCTCGGTGAACTGGCAGAACGCCCTCACCTCCGCCAACGACGCCTTCCTGCAGGAGGGTTCGCTGCGGACCAGCGACTCGATGTTCCTCAACTTCAACTGGAGCGCCGCCGGGCTCGACTCCTCCCGCACGCTGGCCCGCGGCCTCGGCCGCGGCGAGTACGAACTGTTCGCCGGCGTGGACACCGAGGCCAACGGCTATGACACGAGCGTGAACTGGGACGCGCTCTTCCCGCCGGGCCGCCCGCACACCGCCTCGCTCGGCCTCTACCGCCCCGAGTGGACCCACAACTCGTCCACCGACCGCGCCGACTCCTACGCCCGCGAGGCCCGCTACTGGGACGGCGCCAACGGCGACCCGTCCGACACCACGACCACCTCCTCCTGGAAGGGCGTCGCGAACTACATCGCCGAGTCCTCCCCGGTCACCGCGAAGCCGTTCGTCACCTCCTTCGACGCCGGGCAGGGCGACTTCTACCACTCCGGCGGCGTCCGGGTGTCGTCGTCGGGCTGGAACAACCTCTCCCTCCAGGACGTGCCGCCGACCTACCGCTGGCTGGTGCAGTCCACCGGCACGAAGCTGAAGCCGTCGTACGACTTCACCGACGCGTACGAAGGCGGCTCCGCGCTGCGCCTCACCGGGCCGCTCGACGCCGTGAACACCGTACGGCTGTACCAGACACGGCTGCCGGTCGCGGCGGACACCAGGCTGTCGGTGGTGCTGAAGACCCCGTCCGCCGGGCCGACCCGCCTGAAGGCCGCCGTCTCCTTCACCGACTCCCCCACCAGCTTCACCACCCTCGACCTGGGCTCCACCACGACGGCCGGCTGGGAGCGCCGGACCCTCGACCTCTCCCCGTACGCCGGCCGCACCGTCGCCCAGCTGGGCCTCCAGACGACCGGAACGGCCGCCTCGTACGACATCAAGGTCGGCCAACTCGCGCTGTACGACGGCACCGTGGACGCCCCGGCGGCCCCCACCGCCCCGACGGTCCTCGGCACGGCCGACTCCGGCGCCACGAGCAAGTCGCTGCGGCTCGCCTGGACCGCCTCGGCCACCGGAGCCGTGCACCACTACGAGGTGTACCGCCGCAACCCGGACGGCAGCCGCACCTTCCTCGGCGCCACCCCGAACGACAGCTACTTCGTGCCGCGCCTCGACCGCGTCGGCACCGAGACGACCACCACCCTGGACGTGGAGGCGGTCTCCACCGAGTTCGGCCGCTCGCCCGCCGCGAGCACCACGGTCACCTGGTCCGCGACGACCGACGCCGATCTGGCGCTGAACCGGCCCGCGACGGCCTCCGGGCAGTGCAACGCCGACGAGTCGGCGGCGAAGGCCGTCAACGGCAGCGTGTCGGGCGGCACCACCGACAAGTGGTGCACGCTGACGACGTCGAAGTGGCTCGAGGTGGACCTCGGCGCCTCCCGGACGCTGAACCGCTTCGTCGTGAAGCACGCGGCGGCGGGCGGCGAGAGCGCGAACTGGAACACCCGCGACTTCACCGTCCAGGTCCGCGGCAGCACGACCGCCCCGTGGACCACCGCCGTGACCGTCACCGGCAACACGGCGGCGACCACCACCCACCCGGTCTCGCTCACCGCCCGCTACGTCCGTCTGGTGATCACCAAGCCGACGCAGACGACGGATCCGGCGGCCCGGATCTACGAGTTCGAGGCATGGGGGTCCTGAGACCCCCGGGCCCCGAAGGCGTCAGTTCTGCGCGGTGGCGACCTTCAGCCCGAAGCCGATCAGTACGGCACCGGTGATCCGCTCCATCCCCCGGCGCACGGCGGCTCGGGAGAAGAACACCCGGGCCCGGGTGAGCAGCAGCACATAGCCGCCGAGCCAGACGGCCGTGAGCACCGCGTGGATCAGCACGAGGAGCGCCATGCCCAGGTGCGGGGAGAGGCCGTGCGGTGCCAGGGTCGGCAGCAGGCCGGTGTAGGAGACGGCGATCTTCGGGTTGAGCACGTTGTTCACCAGACCGGTGCGCCACGGGCTGGCGGACGGCGGCGGGGTCGGTATGGACTCCGCCGCCGTCCCGGCGTCTGCGTCGCCGTGCCGCTTCCGGCGGGCGGCGAACAGCGCCTGCACGCCGAGGAAGACGAGATAGGCGGCGCCGGCCAGCCTGACGGCGGTGTAGGCGGTGGCGGACGCGGCCAGGACGGCGGCGAGCCCCGCCACGGACAGCACTCCCCAGACGAGCAGCCCGGTCGTGATCCCGGCGACCGTCCGCACCGCGTCGCCGGGGCCCGCCGCGACGGCCCGCCGCGTCACGACCGCCATGTCGGGGCCGGGCGCCATCGTGAGCAGGGCGAGCACGCCCGCCGCTGCGAGGAATTCGTACACCATGAGCAGAGTCTGACACCCCCCACTGACAGCCCCGCTGACAGTCACCGCGCCGGTCCGCGGAGCCCGCTGCACGGGCCTGTCGCGCGGGCCGCCCGCCGTGATCTGCTGGGGTCCATGACTCTGCTGAGCCGCACCTACGTGGACGAGTGCCTGGGCGGGAACGACGGGCTGCGCGACGCGTCCGCGCGCGCCGTGCTGCCGCCCGTCTTCGACGGGGCCTGGCGGCCCCATCTGCTGTCGCGCCCCTGGTTCGTACAAGAGGAGGAGATACGGGAGTTCGCGCGGGACCTGGAGGACCTGTTCGAGCTGCTCGTCTCGCTGCCGGACCGGCTCTTCGACGGCGACCGCACGGCGTACGCGGCGGAGCTCGGGCTCGCGCCGCGCCACGCGGCCCTGTTGCTGCGGTCCGGTGACGGGCGCCCGGCGAAGCTGGGGCGCGCCGACGCGTACCACGACGGTGGCGGCTACCGGCTCCTCGAGTTCAACCTGGGCAGCGAGGTCGGCGGCCTGGAGATGGCCGTGTGCAACCGGGGACTGCTGGAGGTCGAGGAGTTCGGCGCGTTCGCCGCCGCGCACGGGCTCGGTCACGTGGACACGGCTGCGCGGCTCGCGGCGGACCTGCGCGAGCGCGCCCGGCCGGCGCTCGCGGGCGGCGGCGCGGAGCCGGTGATCGGGCTCGTCGAGGGCCACGGCGGGGTGGCCGCCTTCGGGCCGCTGATGCGCGCCGTCCAGGAGGCGATGGCCGCGCAGGGCCTGCGGCTGGTGATCGGCGAGGTCGGGGAGCTGCGCACCCGGCCGGACGGGAAGCTGGCCCTGGACGGCGAGCCGCTGGATCTGGTGCTCCGCAACTTCGGGGCGAGCCAGCTGCTCGACGACCCGGCGGGGCCGGAGGTGGCGGAGCGGCTGTTCCGCGCCCACGAGGCGGGCCGCACGGTGCTCTTCGCCTCCCTGGAGTCGGGTCTCCACGCGCACAAGAGCGCGCTGGCCATGCTCTCCGACCCGCGCTGGACCGGTGCCTTCGACGACAAGGAACGGGCCCTGGTGGACCGGGTCCTGCCGTGGTCCCGGACGCTGCGGGCGGGGGCGCCGGCCGCGCTGCTCGACGAGTGCCGGGAGCGCCGGGAGCGGCTGATCCTCAAGCCGGGCGCGGGGCACGGCGGCATCGACACCTTCGTCGGCTGGGAGTGCACCGACGCCGAGTGGCGCGAGGCGCTCGCGGTCGCCACCGAGCGGGGCTATCTGGCGCAGGAACGGGTGGAGCCGCGGCCGGAGCCGGTGCTCGACCCGGCGACCGGGGCGGCCGCCGACTGGATCGCGGCCGTCGGCGTCTTCCTCACCTCCCAGGGGTACGCGGGCGCGCACGCCCGCGCGAACCCGGCGGACGGCGGGGCGATCGTCGGGCTGAGCAGCAACCCGGACACCCGCATGGCCTGCGTGTTCTCCCACCGCTGAGGAATCCGGTCCGGACAATGGTCGGGGTTCCGGTTGTTCGTCCGCTGGTCGCCGCAGGGAGCGCAGATGGCAAGGGTCGAGGTCGACGGTGTCGGGCTGTTCTACGAGGCCGGCGGTGACGGCGACCCGTTGGTCCTGGTGCACGGTTCCTGGGGCGACCACCACAACTGGGACGCGGTCGTGCACGGTCTCGCGCTGCGCCACCGGGTGCTCGTGTACGACCGCCGGGGGCACAGCGAGAGCGACCGGCCGGAGCGCCAGGGGACGCGGCGCGAGGACGAGGACGACCTGGCCGAGCTCCTGAAGACCCTGGGATTCGCGCCCGCCTTCGTGGCGGGCAACTCCTTCGGCGCGTCGGTCACGCTGGGCCTCGCGTCCCGGCGGCCGGAGCTGTTCCGGGGGATCGTGGCGCACGAGCCGCCCCTGATGGACCTGGTGGCCGGCATGCCCGCGTACGAGGAGCAGATGGCGGAAACCGGCCGGCGGATCGGCCGGGTGGTGGAGCTGCTGCGGGAGGGCGACGCGCTGGCCGGGGCGCGGACGTTCGTGGAGGAGGTGGCCTTCGGTCCGGGCGCCTGGGAGCAGATGCCGCCGCGGCTGCGGGACACCTTCCTCACCAACGCGCCCACCTTCCTCGACGAGCAGGGCGACCCGGACTGGGCCGCCCTGGACCTCGCCGCCCTGAGCGCGGCCGACGTGCCGGCGCTGGTGACCCGGGGCACGGAGAGCCCGGCGTGGTTCGGCGTGGTGGTGGACCGGGTGGCCGGGGCGCTGTCCGGCGTGCGCACCCATGTCTTCGAGGGCGCGGGGCACATCCCGCACGTCACGCACCCGGAGGAGTACGTCGAGCTGGTGACGCGCTTCTGCGCGGAGAACGGCGCGGGCCGGGCGTAGCGGGCCGCCCGTAGCGGTCCGGGGTCGGCGGGGCGGCCCCGGGAGGGCACCGGGACAGCGCCGGGAGGGCACCGCCTAGGGTGTGCGGGTGCGCGTACTGCTCGTCGAGGACGACGAAAACCTCCGGTTCGGTGTGGCCGCCGCCCTGCGGGCCGCCGGGTTCGCGGTCGACGAGGCGGCCGATCTGCCGCAGGCCGACGAGGCGCTGTTCGTCACCGGGTACGACTGCGCGGTCTTCGACCGGATGCTGCCGTCCGGGGACGCGGCCGGCTATGTCGACGGGCTGCGGCGCGCCGGTCGTGAGGTGCCGGTGCTGTTCCTGACCGCGCGGGACACCGTGGCGGACCGGGTGGAGGGCTTCGCGAGCGGCGGCGACGACTACCTCGTCAAGCCGTTCGCCGTGCCCGAGCTGGTCGCCCGGGTGCGCAGCCTGTGCCGCCGCGCCGCCGTGGTGCGCCCTCCGGTGCACCGGGTCGGCGATCTGGAGATCGACACCGCGCGCCGGCAGGTGCGCCGCGGCGGCGTGCTGCTCACGCTGACCGGCCGGGAGTTCGCGGTCCTGGAGGTCCTCGCGACCCGCGCCGACCAGGCGGTCTCCCGGGCCGAGCTGATCGAGAGCTGCTGGGACGAGATGGCCGAGCCGCAGTCCAACGTGCTCGAGGTGCTCGTCTCCCAGCTCCGCCGCAAGCTCGGCGACCCGCCGCTGATCCACACCGTGCGCGGGGTCGGCTACCGGCTCGCACCGCCCGGCGGCCCCGGCCCCGCTGCCGACGTCCGGTGAGGCCCGCCCGATGAACCCCTTCCGTCGCCGCGGCACGCGCCCCCTCACCCCGACGGAGCGCGTGCTGCGGCTGCGCCGGCGGATCAGCCTGCTGTTCGCGCTGACCAGCGCCGTCGGGCTGGTCGCGATGGCCGTGTTCGCCGTGCGCAGTGACAGCGGCCGCTGGCGCGAGCAGCTCGACCATTCGATGGACGCGGACACCAGCTGGGCCCTGGGCCTCCTGGAGACCGACGAGGCGGGCCGCCTGGACACCGGGGTCCTCGCGGACAACGTGAACACGGCCTGCCCGCCGCTGACGGTGCTCCTCGTGTCGGACGCCGACCCGGACCGGCTGACCGTCCGGCACGCGCCGGCCAAGCCGTGCCTCGCCGTGAGCCGAGGCACCGTCCTGGCGGCCGGCCGGGCGGCGGTGCGGGCCGACGAGGTGCGCGCCTTCGACCGGCACACGACAGACGGCGGGGCGGTACGGGTGTTCGCGCAGCCTTTCTACGCGCCGGACGCGGCCGGGGACGAGCCGCCGCAGGGTGTCCTCGTCACCGTGGCCGACGCGACCGCCGAACAGGCCCGGCACCGGCGGCTCGTGTGGGTCGTGTCGGGCGGCTGCGCGCTGCTCGTGCTGCTCTCCGCGGCGGTCGGTCACCTGCTGTCCGGGCGCGCGGTGCGGCCCGCGCTCACCGCGCTCGCCCAGCAGGAGGCGTTCCTCGCGGACGCCGCCCACGATCTGCGGACACCGGCGGCCTCGCTCCGCACGCTCGCCGAGACGGCGCTGCGCGGCGAGACGGACAGCGCGGAGGTGCACCGGCGCACCCTGCGCCTCGCCGAGGGCATGGGCGGCCTCGTCGACGGGCTGCTCACCCGGGCCCGGCTCATGTCCGGCACGGCGACACTGGCACGCCAGCCGCTGCGGCTCGACCAGCTGGTGGAGGCGGTCGTCGACGAGGCCGTCGAGGGGCTCGCCGGGGAGGCGTCCACGGCGGGCCACCGGGTGCGGGTCGAGGCGGCGGACACGGTCGTCGTCGCCGATCCCGACCTGGTGCGGCGGGCCGTCGGCAATCTGCTGGGCAACGCGCTCCGACACGGGCACCGGCCGGGCGTCCCCGCGGACGTACTGATCACGGTGGCCCGCGACGGCACGCTGACCGTCGAGGACGCGGGTCCCGGTCTTCCTCCGGAGGTCGCGGGCGCCCTGTTCGAGCGGTTCCGCAGCGGATCGGGGTCCACCGGCCTCGGCCTCTCCATCGCCGCCTGGGTCGCCCACGCGCACGGCGGCACCCTCACGGCGGACCGGGGCGAGCGCGGCGGGGCACGCTTCGTGCTGCGGCTGCCCACGCCGGACTGACTCCTCGGGACCGCTCCCGGTCTTCAGGAAAACCTCAGCATCGGCGCGTGATCATTCCGGGGACCGTTCACCCATGGGAGTTCCTCGTGATCCGCGCCCTCGTCCGCCGTCGGACCCTCGTCATCGCCCTCGCCGCCCTCGGCGCCACGTCCCTGGCCGCCTGCACCACGGCCGGGACCGGCGCGGACGGCGGCCGGCCGCGTACCTCGGCCGCCCCCGCCGACCCGTCCACCCGCCCCGAGCTGCGGCGCTTCTACGAGCAGCGGCTCGCATGGCGGCCCTGCGGCGACTTCCGGTGCGCCGCGCTCACCGTGCCGATGGACTACGCGCGTCCCGGTGACGGCAGGACCTTCGTCCTGCCGGTGGCGAAGGCCGCCACCGCCACGGCGGGCAAGCGGATCGGCTCCCTCGTCTACAACCCCGGGGGCCCGGGCGAACGCGGCGTCCAGGCCCTCAAGGACGGCCTCGCCGACGAACTCGGCAAGGGCGTGCGCGAGCGCTTCGACATCGTGTCCTTCGACCCGCGCGGCGTCGGGGAGAGCAAGCCGGCCCTGACCTGCCGCACCGCGGGGCAGACGGACGCGCGGTCCCCGGAGCCGGAGTCCGACGCGCCCCCCACGCCGCTCTACCCCCGCACCGACGCCGAGCGGGCCGACGTCCTCGCGGGCGCGCGGGAGACCGCCGAGTCCTGCGCCAAGGCGAGCGGTCCGCTGCTCCGGCACGTCGGCACGCGCGACGCGGCCCGGGACCTGGACGTGCTGCGGGCGGCGCTCGGCGAGCGGAGGCTCACGTACGTCGGCTGGTCGTACGGCACGAGCCTGGGCACCTCGTACGCGGAGCAGTTCCCGCACCGGGTACGGGCGATGGTCCTGGACGGCGCCGTCGACCCCTCCCTGGACTGGCGGCAGCGCATGATCGGCCAGTCCAGGGGCTTCCGGGACGCGGTCGAGGAGTACGCGCGGAGCTGCGTGGACCAGGTCGGCGACGCCTGCCCCGGCGCCACGCCCGAGGAGATACGCGCGCTGATCGACCGGCTCCTGCGGCGGACGCAGCACGAGCCGCTGCCGGTCGAGGGCTCGGCCGACGGGCTCGACGCCGAGGGGATCGTCTCCGCGCTCAGCCTGTCCATGTACACGCCGGAGGCGCAGTGGCAGGGCCTGTCCGAGGCGCTGCGGGCGGCGGACGCGGGAGACGGCACGAAGCTGGCGGCCCTGGCGGCGGACGACTCCGACGCCTCCGACGACGGTGACGACTCCGGTGACTCCGGTGACTCCGGTGACTCCGATGACTCGGGCGCGTCCGACGGCTCCGACGCGCCGGGGGCGTCCGACACCGTGCCCGAGGACAACAGCGATGCGGCCCTGACCGCGATCAACTGCCTCGACGTCCCCCATCCGCGCGACGAACGGGCCTACTGGGACGCGCTTCCCGCCGCCGACAAGGCGGCCGGCGTGTACGGCACGTCGGCCGTCGCGAGCGAGCTCGTGTGCAAGGACTGGCCCACCGGTCCCGAGCGGCCGCACCGGGTGCGCGCCGAGGGCGTTCCGCCGGTCCTCGTCGTGGGTACGGAGGGCGACCCGGCGACCCCGTACGCCGAAGCGGTCAGCCTGGCACGGCAGTTCCCCGGCGGCATGCTGCTGTCCTTCGACGCGCCGGGCCACACGGGCTACGGCCGCAACGCCTGCGTGGACAGGAAGGTCGAGGCGTACCTGACCTCCCTCACGAAGGTCCGCCCCGGCACCACGTGCACGCCCTGAACGTCACCCGTTCTCCAGCAACCGCCAGGAGCTCAGGGCGATGCGGGCCCGGCCGAGCCCGGCCGGTTCCGTCACGTCGAAGCCCATCGCCCCGGCGAGCTGCTCGACGCGGCGGGCGACGCTGCTGTGGTGGCGGTGGAGCAGTTCGGCGGCCCGGCGCAGGGACCCGGTGTGGCAGTACGCGTCGAGCGTGTCCAGGTCGTCGGGGTCGGCTGCGGCGATCCGGGCGACCGCCACCACGTCCGGGTTCTCGCGCACGGCGGCCGCCGGAATCTCGGCGAGCAGCGCCAGCGCTCCCAAGTCGGCGTGATGGACGACCGGTTCACGCGCGGTGGTGAATCGCAGGGCGGTACGGGCCTGACGCCACGACCGCTCGGGGCTGTCCGCGTCCCCGATGCCGGCCCGTACGCCCGCCGGCACCCGGGCCGGGTCCACGGCGGTCGCCAGCAGCACCCCGACGGCCGCGAGCGGCGCCGCCTTGACGTGCCCCTCCGGGCACACCCGGGCGCCCACGTCGTCGAGCGGCAGACGCGACCGCACGGCGACCACACGAACGGGCACCCCGGCCGGGAAGCCGAGCAGCCGCAACGCCCGCGCCCGCGCGGCCTCTTCGCAGTCGGCGCTCACGGCGAGCTCGACGAGCGCCGGGTCGGCCATCGTGGTCCGCGCCGGCCCGTACCGCTCGACGACGCCGGCGACGGCGATGGCGAGCCGGTCGAGGAGGACCTCGTCGAGGGGGTTGGGCGGGGTGGCGGGTCCGGGCGCGCCGGGTGAGCTGTCCGCCCGCTCCAGCCACACCCTCCCGATCTCCTCGTCGTCCAGCGTCACCGGCGCCGACACCGTCGCCGCCCCCGCCGGTTCCTTCGCCTCCGTCCCCTCCGGCGACATGCGGAGCACACGGCCCGTGCCGCGCAGCCGGATGCCGGCCACGCACTCGGCCAGGCCCGCCGAGGCGCGGGCGAGGGCCGGGAGATCGACGCGGCGGCGCATCAGGGTGTCGTAGAACGCGACGATGCGGATCGCGCCGTCGACGTACGGATCGAGTCCCGAGAGCCGTACGGCCAGTGCCTCCATGCGAGCAGCATAGGCAGCCGCCTGCCCGCGCGAACCGCGACGGGCGGCGCGGGATCGGGGGCGGACGCGCGACGGACGGCGGATGATCCGCCCGGCCACGGCCGCGAGGATGGGCGTCATGGATCCCGAACTCGAAGCATTCATCCCGCTGTTCCCGCGGTCCGGCCTGGACGACCCGGTCGCCGCCCGCGCGGGGCTCGCCGCGCTGGCGGCCGGCGTGCCGGCGCCGGACACGTCGGGCATGGAGATCACGGACATCACGGTGGCGGCCGATCCGGAGGTGCCGGTGCGCGTCTACCGGCCGTACGGGTCACGCGGCGGCGCGGTCGTGTGGCTGCGCGGCGGCGGATACGTCATGGGCGACCTGGACACGGAGCACCCGTGGGCGGCCCGGCTCGCGGCGAACTCCGGGGTCGTGGTGATCTCGGTGGGGTACCGGAGGGCGCCCGAGCATCCGCACCCGGCCGCGCTCGACGACGCGTACGCCGTGCTGTGCTGGGCGGCCGGGCACGCCACGGAGCTGGGCGTCGACCCGGCGCGGCTCGCGGTCGGCGGGCACAGCGCGGGCGGCGGGCTCGCGGCGGCGGTGGCGCTGCGGGCGCGGGACGAGCAGGGGCCGGCGATCCGGTTCCAGCTGCTCAACCAGCCGCAGCTCGACGACCGCCAGGAGACCTGGTCGCAGCGGAACTTCACGGACACCCCGTGGATCGACCGGGACAAGGCGGCGGCGTCGTGGCGGCACTACCTCGGCGGGCGGCCGGCCACGCCGTACGCCGCTCCGGGCCGGGCGACCGACCTGGCCGGGCTGCCGCCGGCGTACATCGCCACCGCGGAGCTCTGCCCCAACCGTGACGAGGACATCGACTACGCGCTGCGGCTGCTGCGGGCGGGGGTGTCGGTCGAGCTGCACCAGTGGCCGGGGACGTTCCACGGCTCGCAGGCGATCCTCTCCGCCGAGGTCTCGCAGCGGCAGAACGCCGAGCTGGGTGCGGTGCTGCGCCGCGCGCTGGACGGCTGAGCCTGCCCGTCGAGGCCGGCGAGGCCGTCGGACCGGCCGGCGGCCCGGTCGCAGAAGAACCCGTACGAGGAAAGGACGGACATGACCATGGACCACGAGATCCCCGCACCTTCGAGCCTCGACCCCGCCGCGCTCCAGGCGGCCCTCGACGGCCTCCACGAGGCCGGTATGCCCGGCGTGTTCGCGGAGGTGGGCGGCGGCGACGACGTGTGGCAGGGTGCCGCCGGCATCGCCGACACGGAGACCGGGCGTCCCGTGACGCCCGACATGCGGCACCGCGTCGGCAGCATCACCAAGACGTTCACCGCCGCAGCGGTGCTCCAGCAGGTCGAGCAGGGCCGGATCGGCCTCGACGCGCCGATCGGGGAGCAGCTGCCGGACCTCGTGCCGGGCGAGCGCGGCCGGCGGGTCACGGTGCGGATGCTGCTGAACCACACCAGCGGTTTCGCCGAGTACATCCCGTACGCCTTCCCGTCCATCCAGGGCGCGCCCTGGGACGTGTCGGCGCGGAGTCTGGACGAGTACCGGTTCCGCGAGTGCGGGCCGGCCGAGCTGATCGCGCTGGGCCTCGCGGCACCGTCCCCGGCCGAGCCGGGCGGCACCCCGGGCGTGTACTCCAACACCAACTACCTGCTTCTCGGGCTGCTGTTGGAGAAGGTGACCGGCAGGCCCGCGGAGGAGTACGTCGCGGAGCACGTCATCGCGCGGGCCGGGCTCCGTCACACCGCGTTCCCGACCGGGCCGTGCGTGGAGGGTCCGCACCCGCGGATGTACGAGGGGCTGTGGGGCACGCTCGAACCGCCGCGCGACTACAGCGTCTACGACATGTCGTGGGACATGGCGGGGGCCGGGCTGGTGTCGACCGTGGCGGACCTGAACCGTTTCTACGGGAAGCTGCTCGCCGGCGAGGTCGTCGGCGCGGCGGCGCTGGCCGAGATGCGGCGGACGGTCCCGGTCGTCGCCCTCGACGGGTCGGCGATCGAGTACGGCCTGGGGCTGGAGAAGCTGACGATCCCCGGGTGCGGCACCTTCTGGGGGAACCGGGGCACGGTCTGGGGCGCGGGGACCATGTCGTTCACCCGGGAGGACGGCGCGCGCCGGATGTCCGCCGCGATCAATCTGATGCGCTGGAGCAAGCCGGACGCCTCGGGGCAGCCGCAGCCGCATCCCATCGACGGCGCGATCAAGGTCCTCTACCAGCGGGCGCTCTGCGGCTGATGCGGATCGGGGGGAAACTGAGCAGGTGAGGGAGTGTGTTCGCGTGGGGGCACGAGACGTTTCCCGGGTCTTCACGCGGAACACCTTCCAGGTTGACATGCTCACTCCTACTGTGCCGGTTGCACCGCTCCCGTAGTCCCCACCCTCAACCGGAGGTAGCCGTGTCCGGCGCGCCCACGAAACGCCGCACCGCCCTTCTGTCCGCCCTCGGCCTCGCGGCCGCGTCGATCGGCCTGTGGGCCGGCGCCGGCGGCACGTCGCAGGCCCAGGCGGCGGCGACCGTCCCCACCCCCGACCACGTGGTCGTCGTGGTCTTCGAGAACCACGCCTACAGCCAGATCATCGGCAGCTCCAGCGCCCCGTACATCAACTCGCTGAAGGCCGGCGGCGCCAACCTCACCCAGTCGTACGGCGAGACCCACCCCAGCCAGCCGAACTACTTCGCGATGTTCTCGGGTTCCACCCAGGGCATCACGGACGACAGCTGCTACACGCCGGGCTTCTCGTCCGCGCCGAACCTGGCCTCCGAGCTGATCGCAGCGGGCAAGACCTGGAAGAGCTACAACGAGACGCTGCCCAGCCAGGGTTCGACCACCTGCAGCAGCGGCAACTACGCCCGCAAGCACAACCCGTGGTTCGGCTTCTCGAACGTCCCGACCTCGTCGGCGTACACCATGGCGCAGTTCCCGACCGACTACACCACGCTGCCGCAGGTGTCGTTCGTCGTCCCGAACCTGTGCAGCGACATGCACGACTGTTCCGTCAGCACCGGTGACACCTGGCTGAAGAACAACCTGGGTGCCTACGCGACCTGGGCGAAGTCCCACAACAGCCTGCTCGTGGTCACGTTCGACGAGGACAACAGGCTCGCCGGCAACAAGATCGCGACCGTCCTGTACGGCCAGCAGGTGGTCCCGGGCTCCTCGTCCTCGACCACGTACAACCACTACAACCTGCTGCGCACGATCGAGGACATGTACGGCACCACGCACGCGGGCCAGGCCGCCAACGCGACCCCGATCACCGGCATCTGGACCCCCTGACGTGTACGTAGCGGACAGTCGCAGCACCACCCCCGCGACGGCCGCGACGGCCGCCGCCCGGGACCTCTGGAAGAACTCCGACCTCACCCCGGACGACATCGACGTCGCCCAGATCTACGACGCCTTCA
>NZ_JBSGIW010000107.1:0-23248 GCF_053605265.1 Streptomyces sp. NPDC003943
GCTGGTCTGGCAGATCACCTGGGACGACGTCATGGCCTGGGAGAAGGAGCAGGCGGCCACGGCCGCGGCCTGCGCCGGAGCCTCCTTCGGGGCGAGGAGACGCTCCGCGAGCCAGCCGAAGGCGAGCCCGAAGGCCGTCCACAGCGCGAGCTGGATGCCCAGGGTCGCGACCCGGAAGTCCCAGAGCACGGCCGCCGGGAACTCCGGCTGCACCGCGTCCGTGTTGTCCGGCAGGAACAGGCAGGCGATCACGATCGCGGCGACGTAGCCCGCGCCCGCGAGGACGGTCGCGTTCCAGTTGCCGAGGCGCGGGGCGAGCCGGCGGCCCGCGATGACCGCGGCGATGCCGAGGAGCACGCTCAGCAGGATCATCAGGAAGAACAGCGTGGTGCGCTGCCCGATGGTGTCCGGGTTGCCGACGGCCGGCGGTGTCGCCGGGTACTTCAGGAACGGCACCAGATAGACCGTCGTGAAGGCCGCCGCCGCGACGAGCGCCGCCGTGGCCCTCGGTGTGAACCGGCCGACCCGGCCCAGGGCGAAGCAGAACGCCAGGGCCGCGAGGCCGCCGAGCGCCACGCCGTAGACGAGGACGCCGGTGGCGAGGCCCGCCGTGGACTGGAGGTCCCGGCTGACGATCTCCTCCTCGGAGTCGGCCTGGGTGGCCGCCCCGTTGGCGCCGTTCCCGCCGTGGGAATGCGCCGAAGCGGAGTGCTCGGCGTGCTCCGCCTTGGCGGCGGTGGCCTCCTCGACGGCGATCGAGGCGTTGACCGACGGCTCACCCGCGACGTACGCGACGGCGAAGGCGAGCAGGCCGGCGATGAGGCCCGCGAGCATGCCGCGGACCAGAAGCTTGCCCACGAGCGAGCCGGAGGGCGCGCTCGTGGGTGTGGTGGGGGATGACATGCGCCCGGTGGTCCCTTGCCTCAGCAGCCTGGGGCTCAGTGGCAGGGGAAACCGAGCAGGTGACGTCCGTCGTGCACCCACTCGTGCACGTCGGCGCCCGCGAACACGGACAGGGCGCCCTGCTCGGCACCGACGAAGTAGAGCGCGACGAGCATCAGGATGCCCGCGAACGCCGCCCACGGCAGCACCGCGCGGACCGGCAGCGAGACCGGAGCGGTGATGGCGGGGGTGGTGGGAACGGCGGGCGACGCGATGGCCTCGGCCATGGTGGAACCTCCTCGGGAACTCGCGTCCCATACGGTGGTGCGCGACGACGGTCGTCGGGTCTGACTCACCGCTCCCACGGCTTGGGGGCAGCTCACAGTGGCGCGACCGTGCCGGACTTGCACCGGACTTCCGTCTCGCCGTCGTCGTTCATTTGGAAATGTCGACTGACGGTACCGCGCCGATCACACGACGCCAAGACCGCCTGGAACGCTGAGGGAAGAATCACCCATGCCAGAGCCGACGACCGTGCGCCTGTCCCTGGTCGCTCCCGCGATGAACAAGGCCCTGCGCGAGGCCCGGTTCGACGACGCCGGCCCGGTGGAGGCGGCGGGAGACGTGCTGCTCGTACCGAAGGACGGGGTACGGCTGCTGCGTTCGCCGTCCGGGCGGTGCGCGGAGACGGCCGCGCTGCTCGGCCTCGCCGAGGTGCCCGCCGAACCGGCCCTCGCGGGCTGTGCGATGGGCCGGTGGCGGGGCCGCCGCCTGGACGAACTCGCCGCCGGGGAGCCGGAGTCGGTCGCGGCCTGGCTGTCCGACCCGGGCGCGGCGCCGCACGGCGGCGAGTCGCTGCGGGACCTGCGCGCCCGCGTCGCCGCCTGGATGGACGCCCTGGAGCCGGGAACCGTGTGGGCCGTCGCCGAACCGGACGTGATCCGCGCGGCCGTCGCCCACGCGCTCGGCGCGCCGGAGGCGGTCTTCTGGCGGCTCGACGTGCGGCCGCTGGAGCGGGTGGAACTGTCGGGGCGGTCGGGGCGCTGGAACCTGCGCCTGGGCGCGCCGGTGAGCTGAGGCTCGCACGAACGCCGGGGCACGGCGCGCGGTTCAGCTGAGGCTCGTGCGGGCCAGGTCCAGGAACTCCGCGTCGGTGAGGCCGAGTTGCCGGGCCTCCGCGACGAGGGCGCGGAGCCCTTCGGCGAGGTGGGCGCGGCCGGGCGCCTCGGCGCCCGGCAGGATCACGGCGCCCCGGCCGCGGCGCAGCTCGATGAGGCCCTCCTCGCGCAGCCGCTGGTAACCGCGCAGCACGGTGTGGACGTTGACGCCGAGGGAGTCGGCGAGTTCACGGGCGGCGGGCAGGCGTTCGCCGGGCGCGGCGGTGCCGTCGGCGAGGGCGCCGCGGACGCAGGCGGCGATCTGGTCGCCGAGCGGGACGGCGGAGGCGGGGTCGACCCGGAAGAGCACGCTCCGATCCTCTCAGGCCGATCGGCCGGCCAGCGCGTTGAGGAGCGCTGCCGCGGTCCCGGCGTCCGGGACGGTCACCGCGAACTCGAAGCCGGACCGGCGCCGTACGACGAGGGCCTCGCCGGCGCGCAGGACGAGAGCGGACCGGTGGGGACGGCCGCGCAGGCCCCAGCCGCCGAAGTCGGCCATGGGGTCCACCGTGCCGGCCTCCGCCTCGGCGACCTCGTCGAGCGGGATCCGGATGCGGGGGCGGGGCAGCGCGGTCGGGCTCACGGTCAGGCCGTGCCGGTCGACGGTCACCCGGACCCGGGAGAACGCGAGCCCGGGGACGCCGACGACGAGGCCGACCAGGCCGATGAGGAGGTACGGCCAGGGGCCGAGGACCGGCGCCAGGGCGAGACCCGCGGCGCCCGCGAGGAGGAAGCCGACGGACAGCGCGGTCAGCGGGCGGGAGCCGGTGGCGCGGGACCAGCCGGCGATCTCGCCGGCGGCGAGCTCGATCCGGGGTGCGCCGGCGGCCGGGGCGGCGGGCGGTACGGGCTCGGGCGGTACGAGACGGGCGAGGCCGAGTCCGGCGAGCGCGGCGAGTCCGGCGCCCCCGGCGGCGAGAGTGAGGAGGGCGAGCGGGAACCGGGCTTCCGCGGCCTGCGCCGCGTCAAGGTTGCTCCTCAGCGCCAGGACCATGATCCCGCCGGTGAACCCGGCCGTGGCCCATGCGCCCCACAGCACCCGGCGCCGCGCGAACAGGGTCCAGCCGGCGCCGAGCGCCAGGATCAGCCCCGTGCTGACCGCGAGGTAGACACCACGGCTGGTGAAGCCGTCGGGGCGGCCGTCGGCGCCGGAGAAGTGAGTGGCGAGCGGATCCGGCAGGCCGTCGTGCCAGAGGGCGGACAGCAGCAGCTGGGCGGCGAGTGCGAGGACGAACGGCGCGGCGGTGAGCGCGCGGAGACGGTTCACGAGACCCCCTCGGTTCTAGTTGTTCGCACTCTACTAGAACAAATATGAGGTTGTGCAGGGCCGCGCGTCGCCGGCGAGCAGACGAATTCCCACCCCGTCAGCCACGACCGCCGGCCGCGGCTGTCAGCCGCGGCCGGCGAGGTCAGGGGGTGGGCGGCGTGAACGGCGGGAAGGTCTTCACCTTCCAGCCGCCGCGACTCGGACTGATCCGGACCCGGGACGGCGTCGGGGACGCCGGCTCCCGGGTCGCGGAGGGCGTCGCGGAAGGCGTCACGGACGGGGTCGCGGACGCCGTGTCGGAGGGCGCGGCCGTCGGCGTGGCCGGGGCCGTCGTGGCGCCCGGCTCCGGGGCCGTACCGCCACCGCCGTCCGTACCGCCCGAGCAGGCCCCCAGGGCCAGGCCGAGGCCGAGCACCACGGCCGCCGTCGCCGCTCTCCGTACCGCCGTCACTGCCGTCATGTGGTCAGTCCTCCCCGCCCGCGGAATCCGCCGCGCCCTCGATGTCTCCCTCGGTCTCCAGGAAGACCTGGCGCAGCGCCGCGAGGGTGTCCGCGTCCGGCTTCTCCCACATGCCGCGGGACTCGGCCTCCAGGAGCCGCTCGGCGATGCCGTGCAGGGCCCAGGGGTTGGCCTCCTTGAGGAAGGCCTGGTTCTCCGGGTCGAGGACGTACTCCTGCGTCAGCTTGTCGTACATCCAGTCGGCGACCACGCCGGTCGTGGCGTCGTAGCCGAAGAGGTAGTCGACGGTCGCGGCCAGCTCGAACGCGCCCTTGTAGCCGTGGCGGCGCATCGCCTCGATCCAGCGCGGGTTGACCACGCGGGCGCGGAAGACGCGGGAGGTCTCCTCGACGAGGGTGCGGGTGCGGACGGTCTCGGGGCGGGTGGAGTCGCCGATGTACGCCTCGGGGGCCGTGCCGCGCAGGGCACGCACGGTGGCGACCATGCCGCCGTGGTACTGGAAGTAGTCGTCGGAGTCTGCGATGTCGTGCTCGCGCGTGTCCGTGTTCTTCGCGGCGACGGCGATCCGCTTGTACGCGGTCTCCATCTCGGCGCGCGCCGGGCGCCCTTCGAGCCCGCGGCCGTACGCGTAACCGCCCCACACCGTGTAGACCTCGGCCAGGTCGGCGTCCGTGCGCCAGTCGCGCGAGTCGATCAGCTGGAGCAGACCGGCGCCGTAGGTGCCGGGCCGGGAGCCGAAGATACGGGTGGTGGCGCGGCGTTCGTCGCCGTGCTCGGCGAGGTCGGCCTGGGCGTGGGCGCGGACGAAGTTGTCCTCGGCCGACTCGTCCGCCAGGCCCGCGACCAGCCGCACGGCATCGTCGAGGAGCCCGATGACGTGCGGGAAGGCATCGCGGAAGAAGCCGGAGATGCGCAGCGTGACGTCGATGCGCGGGCGGCCCAGCTCGGCGAGCGGGATGGCCTCCAGGCCCTTCACACGGCGCGAGGCGTCGTCCCACACCGGGCGGACGCCGAGCAGCGCGAGGGCCTCGGCGACGTCGTCGCCGGCGGTGCGCATCGCGCTCGTACCCCACAGGGACAGGCCCACGGAGGTCGGCCACTCGCCGTTGTCGGTGCGGTAGCGCTCCAGGAGGGAGTCGGCGAGCGCCTGGCCGGTCTCCCAGGCGAGCCGCGAGGGCACGGCCTTGGGGTCGACGGAGTAGAAGTTGCGGCCGGTCGGCAGCACGTTGACCAGGCCGCGCAGCGGCGAGCCGGACGGGCCGGCCGGCACGAAGCCGCCGTTCAGGGCGTGGACGGCGTGGGCGAGTTCGTCGGTGGTGGCGGCGAGGCGCGGCACGACCTGCTCGCAGGCGAAGCGCAGCACGGCCTCGACGTCCGGCCCGTGGCCCGTGGGGACGGCGGCCACGTCCCAGTCCGCCGCCTCCATCGCCTCGACCAGCTCGCGGGCCTTCGCCTCGGCCTCGTCGGCCGTGGTCCGGGTGGCGGCCGACTCGTCCAGGCCGAGGGCCTCGCGCAGACCGGGCAGCGCCTGCGTGCCGCCCCAGATCTGGCGCGCGCGGAGGATCGACAGGACCAGGTTGACCCGGGCCTCGCCGGTCGGCGCGCCACCGAGGACGTGCAGACCGTCGCGGATCTGGGCGTCCTTGACCTCGCACAGCCAGCCGTCGACGTGCAGCAGGAAGTCGTCGAAGCCGTCGTCGTCCGGCCGGTCGGCCATGCCGAGGTCGTGGTCGAGCTTGGCGGCCTGGATCAGCGTCCAGATCTGCGCCCGGATGGCCGGCAGCTTCGCCGGGTCCATGCTGCTGATCTGCGCGTACTCGTCGAGCAGCTGCTCCAGGCGCGCGATGTCGCCGTACGAGTCGGCGCGCGCCATCGGCGGCACGAGGTGGTCGACGAGCGTGGCGTGCACCCGGCGCTTGGCCTGGGTGCCCTCGCCCGGGTCGTTGACCAGGAACGGGTAGACGAGCGGCAGGTCGCCGAGGGCCGCGTCCGGGCCGCAGGCGGCGGACAGGCCGGCGTTCTTGCCGGGCAGCCACTCCAGGTTGCCGTGCTTGCCCAGGTGCACCATCGCGTCGGCGCCGAAACCGCCGTCCTCGGCGCGGGCCGCGATCCAGCGGTAGGCCGCCAGGTAGTGGTGCGACGGCGGCAGGTCCGGGTCGTGGTAGATCGCGATCGGGTTCTCGCCGAAGCCGCGCGGCGGCTGGATGAGGACGAGCAGGTTCCCGCGGCGCAGGGCGGCGAGCACGATGTCGCCCTCCGGGTTCCGCGAGCGGTCCAGGAACATCTCGCCGGGCGCCGGGCCCCAGTGCTCCTCGACCTGCTCGCGCAGCTCGGCCGGCAGCTGGGCGTACCAGCGCTTGTAGTCGGCGGCCGGGATGCGGACCGGGTTGCGGGCCAGCTGCTCCTCCGTCAGCCAGTCCTGGTCGTGGCCGCCGGCCTCGATGAGGGCGTAGATCAGCTCGTCGCCGTCGCCGGAGACCAGGCCCGGGATGTCCTCGACCGGCCCGAAGTCGTAGCCCTCGGCGAGGAGCCGCCTGAGAAGGGACACGGCGGAGGCGGGGGTGTCCAGGCCGACCGCGTTGCCGATCCGGGAGTGCTTCGTCGGGTACGCGGAGAGCACGAGCGCCAGCTTCTTCTCGGCGTTCGGGATGTGCCGAAGCCGGGCGTGCCGGACGGCGATGCCGGCGACCCGCGCGGCGCGCTCGGCGTCCGCCACGTACGCCGGCAGGCCGTCCTCGTCGATCTCCTTGAAGGAGAACGGGACGGTGATCAGCCGGCCGTCGAACTCCGGCACGGCGACCTGGCTGGCCGCGTCCAGCGGCGACAGGCCCTCGTCGTTCTCCTCCCAGGCGGCCCGCGAGCCGGTCAGGCACAGCGCCTGCAGGATCGGCACGTCGAGCGCGGCCAGCGCACCCGCGTCCCACGCCTCCTCGTCGCCGCCCGCCTGCGCCTCGGCCGGCTTGGTGCCACCGGCGGCGAGGACGGTGGTGACGATCGCGTCGGCGGTCCGGAGCGTGTCGAGCAGCTCAGCCTCGGGGGCGCGCAGGGACGCCACGTACAGCGGGAGGGCCTTGGCACCGGCGTCCTCGATGGCGTCGCAGAGGGCGCCCACGAAGGCGGTGTTGCCGCTCATGTGGTGGGCGCGGTAGTAGAGCACGGCGACCGTCGGACCACTGCCGTCCTTCGCCGGGCGGTCGAGCGGGCCCCAGGTGGGGGCGGCGGCCGGCGGCTCGAAGCCGTGGCCGGTGAGCAGGACCGTGTCGGAGAGGAAGCGGGCGAGCTGGCCGAGGTTCGCCGGGCCGCCGTGCGCGAGGTAGGCGTGCGCCTCGGTGGCCACGCCGACCGGCACCGTGGACGAGCTCATGAGCTGCGCGTCCGGCGCCTGTTCGCCGCTCAGCACGACCACCGGCTTCCCGGCGGCGAGCACCGCGTCCAGGCCCTCCTGCCAGGACCGCAGCCCGCCGAGCAGGCGTACGACGACGAGCTCGGCGCCGTCGAGCAGCGCCGCGAGATCGTCGAGGGGGAGGCGGGCGGGGTTGGCGTAACGCCACTCCACGCCTTCGTCGCCGGTCGCGGTGGTGTTCGCCGCGCGGGCGCTGAGCAGGTCGGTGTCGGAGTGCGACAGCAGCAGGAGCATGGGGAGGCTCAGGCCCTTCCTCGGGGTTGTCCGCGCCCCGGGTGGTCGTGTGGACGGCAGGAGTTCCTGACTCACCGGCCACCGGATTGCCCGGGACCGGCTCACAGTGGCGGGACCGCGCCGGATTCTCACCGGGCTTCCTCCCCGGGGCCCTGGGACCCCATGCCGATCTGCATCCTAGATCGTGCGACCCACGGCCCGGAGGGCACGGCGGGGTCGGCCGGATCACATCGGGGGGCGGTGGGCTGGATCGCGCCGGGGAATCGGCCGGATCGCGACGGGGTCGGCGACCGCGACGGGGCCGGCCGGGCTGCGAGGGAAGGCGCCGCATCGCGGGGGAGGTCGGCCGGATCGCGGGGGACGTCGGTGGGACCGCGGGGGACGTCGGCCGGATCTCGACGGGGTCGGCCGGGCTGCGAGGAAAGGCGACCGCATCGCGGGGGAGGTCGGCCGGGCTGCGGGGAAGGCGCCGCATCGCGACGGGGTTCGGCGGGATCGCGACGGGGGCCGGCCGGGCTGCGAGGGAAGGCGCCGCATCGCGGGGGAAGGCGACCGCATCGCGACGGGGTCGACTGGACCGCGACGGGGGTCGGGCGCCCCGCGACGGGCGTTCGGCCGGATCGCGACCGGAGGCCGCCGGATCACGCCCGAAGGGCGGGCGGTTCGCGCCGCGGCCGCGCCCGAATCGGACCGCGCCCCGGCCGGATCCCCCGCGGCCGTCGGCCGCATCGCGCTCCGGGAGTCGACCGGATCACACTCGGTGGCCGGGCGGTTCCCCGTGGGTATGCTCGCCGCCATGCCGCCCACCCCACCCCCGGCGCCCGAACGGGGCGAACCCGTCATACGGGACCGTGGCGACGCGTGCCCGGGCGCGCTCCGCCTGCATGCCGCCGCCGACGGCTTCCTGGCCCGACTCCGGCTGCCCGCCGGGCGGTTGACGCAGGATCAGGTCGAGGTCCTGGCCGACGCCGCCGAGACCCTGGGGGACGGCAGCGTCACCATCACCTCACGCGGCAACCTCGAACTGCGCGGCCTCCCGGACGGCTGCGGCGCCGACCTCGCCGACCTCCTCGACCGGGCCGGCCTCCTCCCCTCCCCCACCCACGAACGCGTCCGCAACATCCTCGCCTCCCCTGCCGCCGGCCTCGACGGACTCGGCCACGCCGACGTCCAGTTGTGGGCGCGCGAGCTGGACGCGCTGCTCTGCGCGGCACCGCGGGCGGCGTCCCTTTCGGGACGGTTTCTGTTCGTCCTGGACGACGGGCGGGGCGACGTGGCCGGGCTCGGCGGCGATGTGACCTTGATCGCAGGGGCGGGCGGGGACGTGCTGCTGCGGCTGGGGTCGCGGGTGTTCCGCGTGACGGAGGCGGACCCCGCGCCGGCCGACGCCGCTCCCGGCGTCACCGCCACGACGGCCGCCCGCGCCGCCCTGGCCGCCGCCCTCGTCTTCCTCGACGCCGCCGAAGCGGCCGGGAACGGCGCCTGGCGACTGCGCGAGCTGCCCGACGGCCACGCCCCGGACTGGACGGCCGCCCTGGCCGGTGCCGGGATCGCGGCGGAGCCCGTACCCGTACCGCCGGTGCCGCACGGGCGGCCACCCGCGCCCGGCCCGCTCGGGGAGCGTGCGGCGCATGTGCTGGCTCCGCTGGGCCGGCTGACCGCCGCTCAGCTGCGGGCGCTGCTGCCCGCGGCCGAGGTGCGGCTGACGCCGTGGCGCGGGGCGGTCGTGGTGCCGGCACCAGACCTGCCGGAAGCGAGCCCCGCCGGCCCCGCGGACTCCGCCGCCCCCGCAGCCCCCGGCGGCCCCGCAGCCCCCGGCGGCCCCGCGGCCGCCGCTCAGGCACCTGGCCTCCGCCCCGCGCACGCTCCGACCCCCGCCCGCACCTCCGCGTCGTCCCGGCTCGCTGCCCTCGCGGCCGCCGGCCTCCTCACCACCGCCGACGACCCCGGCGCCGGGGTCACCGCCTGCACCGGGCGGCCCGGTTGCGCCAAGTCCCTCGCGGACGTGCGGGCCGACGCCGGGCGGGCGCCCGCGGGGGCGCTGCCCGTGCACTTCGCCGGGTGCGAGCGGCGCTGCGGGCACCCGCACGGCGCGTGGATCGACGTCGTCGCCACCGGGGACGACGCGTACCTGGTCGACGGCGTGCCCACTCCCCGTACGTCCCTGTCCGAAGCGGTCGCATCGGCCCGCACGATCACGACGCCCACGACGACCACCACGAGATGAGCGAGAGCAAGAGGATGTTCGAGTACGAGAAGGACGGCGCGGAGATCTACCGCCGCTCCTTTGCCACGATCCGCGCCGAGGCGGATCTCGCGGCGCTGCCCGCCGACGTCGCCACGGTCGCGGTGCGGATGATCCACGCCTGCGGCATGACCGACCTCGTCCAGGACGTCGCGTACTCGCCCGGTGTCGTCACCGCCGCCCGCGCCGCCCTGCGCGCGGGCGCGCCGATCCTGTGCGACGCGCAGATGGTCGCGAGCGGCGTGACCCGCAAGCGGCTGCCCGCCGACAACGACGTGGTGTGCACGCTCTCCGACCCGGCCGTGCCCGGCCTCGCCGCCGAGCTCGGCACCACGCGCTCGGCCGCGGCGATGGAGCTGTGGCGGGACCGCCTGGAGGGCTCGGTCGTGGCGATCGGCAACGCGCCGACCGCGCTGTTCCACCTCCTGGAGATGATCGCGAAGGGCGCCGGGAAGCCGGCGGCCGTGCTCGGCATCCCGGTCGGCTTCATAGGCGCCGCCGAGTCCAAGGACGCGCTCGCCGCGAACGAGCTGGGCCTGGAGTACCTGGTGGTACGGGGCCGGCGCGGCGGCAGCGCGATGACGGCGGCGGCGCTGAACGCGCTCGCGCACGAAGCGGAGATCCAGAAGTGACCGAGAAGCGCGGCAAGCTGTACGGGGTCGGGCTGGGCCCCGGCGACCCGAACCTGATGACGGTGGCGGCCGTGAAGGCCATCGCCGAGGCGGACGTCGTCGCCTACCACTCGGCCCGCCACGGCCGTTCCATCGCCCGCTCCATCGCCGCCGAGCACATCCGCGAGGACCACGTCGAGGAGCGGCTGATGTACCCGCTCACCGTGGAGACCACGGACCACCCCGGCGGCTACCGGGGCGCGCTCGACGACTTCTACGAGGAGGCCGCGGCCCGGCTCGCGGCGCACCTCGACGCGGGCCGCACGGTCGCCGTACTCGCCGAGGGCGACCCGCTGTTCTACGGCTCGTACCAGCACATGCACAAGCGGCTCGCGGACCGCTACGACACGACCGTCATCCCCGGCGTGACGTCGGTGAGCGCGGCCGCGGCGCGGCTCGGCGAGCCGCTGTGCGAGGCGGAGGAGGTCCTGACGATCATTCCCGGCACGCTGCCGGAGGACGAACTGACGGCCCGGCTCGCGGGCACCGACTCGGCGGTCGTGATGAAGCTCGGCCGCACCTTCCCGACCGTGCGCCGCGCGCTCGAACGGGCCGGGCGGATCGAGGACGCGCGGTACGTGGAGCGCGCGTTCATGGCGGGTGAGCGCACCGGCCGCCTCACGGACGTGGACCCGGAGTCGGTCCCGTACTTCTCCGTGGCCGTGCTGCCGTCCCGTATCGACCAGCAGCCGCCGGTACGCGAGCAGGGCGAGGTCGTCGTCGTCGGCACCGGCCCGGCCGGCGCGCCCTGGCTGACCCCCGAGTCGCGCGGCGCCCTGGTCAACGCCGACGACCTGGTCGGCTACACCACCTACCTCGACCGCGTCCCGGTCCTGCGGGCGAGCCAGCGCCGTCACGGCTCCGACAACAAGGTCGAGTCGGAGCGCGCCGAGTTCGCCCTCGACCTGGCCAGGCGCGGGCGCCGCGTCGCCGTCGTCTCGGGCGGCGACCCGGGCGTCTTCGCGATGGCGACGGCCGTCCTGGAGGTCGCCTCCGAACCGGCGTACGCCGACATCCCGGTACGGGTCCTCCCGGGCGTCACCGCCGCCAACGCCGCGGCCGCCGCCGCGGGCGCCCCCCTCGGCCACGACTACGCCACGATCTCGCTCTCCGACCGCCTCAAGCCCTGGGACGTCATCGCGACCCGCGTGCGTGCCGCGGCCGAGGCCGACCTCGTCCTCGCGATCTACAACCCGGGCTCCAGGTCCCGCACCCACCAGGTCGCCGCGGCCCGCGAGCTGCTCCTCGAACTGCGCTCGCCGGAGACCCCGGTGGTGGTGGCGCGTGACGTGGGCGGCCCGGAGCAGTCCGTCCGCGTGCTGACCCTCAAGGCCCTGGACCCGTCCGAGGTCGACATGCGCACGCTGCTCCTGATCGGTTCGTCGCAGACGCGGGTGACGGAACTGGCGGACGGCCGCACCATCGCGTGGACGCCGCGACGCTACCCGGAAGGCCCGGAAACCCCGCAGGGGTGATCGAGGGCCGGCCTTGCCCGGGTCGTCATCGACCCGGGCAGGGGGTCCGGGCGTGCCCCCGTGACCATGGGCTCAGATCGGATGTGGGGGCACCTCGTGGAGCGTGCGGCCCCGGTAGAAGGTCTCCCGCTCCTCGACGACGTACGGATCCATGGCCGCCCGCCGACGGGTCTCGGCCTCGGAGGCCCGCCACGTCCTGCACTCCTCCTCGGAGTCCCAGAACGACACGCCGGTGATCTCCTGCCCGTCCTCCGACCAGTACGCGTACGCATGACGAAGGGCCTGCGGATACGGCTGAGGCCGCCAGGCCCTCTCGAACTCCTTCAGGGTGCCCGGCTTGATGCGTCGGGTCGTCACCCACACGAAACGCTCCTCCATGGCAGCCTCCCGCGCTCGGTGGAGCCCCTGGAACCATCGTAGGTACGTGCCGACGGCCCCCGCACCCAGACCGCGCGGGACCGCCGGCCGACCACCCGCTCAGCGCGACACCGCGCCGCCGCCGCCCGTCATCGCCCAGGCCGCGGCCTCCTCGGGAGTGGTCGCCACGGGTACGCCCGCCGGGACCGGCGGACGGCGGACCAGGACGACCGGGATGCCCGCCTCGCGGGCGGCCCGGAGCTTGGGGGCGGTGGCGGTGGCGCCGCTGTCCTTCGTGACGAGGACGTCGATGCGGTGGCGGGCGAGGAGTTCGCGTTCGCCGGCGAGGGTGAAGGGGCCGCGGTCCAGGAGGACTTCGGTGCGGCCGGGCATCGGGGGCTCGGGGGCGTCCACCGAGCGGACCAGGAACCACTGGGGGCAGTCGGCGAAGGCGGCGAGGCCCATGCGGCCGGTGGTGAGGAAGACGCGGTCGCCCAGGCCGCGCAGCGCCGATGCCGCCTCCTCCAGGGAGCCGACGTCGTGCCAGTCGTCCCCCTCCACCGGGACCCAGCCGGGACGGCGCAGCGCGAGCAGGGGAACATGGGCGGTGGCGGCCGCCTCGGCCGCGTTGAAACTGATCCGCTCGGCGAAGGGATGGGTGGCGTCGATGACCGCGTCCACGGCGTGCTCCCGTATCCACGCGGCGAGCCCCGCCGGCCCGCCGAACCCGCCGATCCGCACCTCGCCGGCCGGCAGCCGCGGCGCGGCGACCCGCCCGGCGAGCGAGCTGGTCACGCGCAGCTCCTCGTGCGGCCCCTCGTGCAGCAGTCCGGCGAGGACGCGGGCCTCGGTCGTCCCGCCGAGGATGAGTACGTGCATGGGAATCCTGGGGGTCCATTCATGAGTTCCGGCGGTCGTGCGGCCCAACTCAAGCACACCGGTCTGCGCCCCGGCTGGACGACCGGCGCCTGCGCGACGGCGGCGACGACCGCCGCGTACACGGCGCTGCTCACCGGGGAGTTCCCGGACCCGGTGACGATCACCCTGCCGAAGGGCCAGACGCCGTCCTTCGCCCTGGGCGTCGAGTCCCTGACGGCGGACACCGCCATGGCGGGCGTGGTGAAGGACGCGGGCGACGACCCGGACGTCACGCACGGGGCGCTGGTCCGCTCGACCGTACGGCTCCTGCCGCCCGGCTCCGGCGTGGTGTTCCGCGCAGGTCCCGGGGTCGGCACGGTCACCCTCCCCGGGCTGCCCCTGGAGGTCGGCGAGCCCGCGATCAATCCGGTGCCGCGCCAGATGATGCGCGACCACGTCGCCGAGACCGCCGCCGTCCACGGCGGGACGGGCGACGTGGAGATCACGATCTCCGTCGACAACGGCGCCGAGATCGCCCGCTCCACCTGGAACCCGCGCATCGGCATCCTCGGTGGCCTGTCCATCCTCGGCACCACCGGCGTCGTCGTCCCCTACTCCTGCTCCGCCTGGATCGACTCGATCCGCCGCGGCGTCGACGTGGCCCGGGCCGGCGGCCTCACGCACGTCGCGGGCTGCACCGGCTCGACCTCCGAGCGCACGGTCACCGAGCTGTACGACCTGCCGGAGATCGCCCTCCTCGACATGGGCGACTTCGCGGGCGCCGTCCTCAAGTACATCCGCCGCCACCCGGTCGACCGGCTCACCCTCTGCGGTGGCTTCGCCAAGCTCTCCAAGCTCGCCGCCGGCCACCTCGACCTCCACTCCGCCCGCTCCCAGGTCGACAAGCCGTTCCTCGCCGACCTGGCCCGCGCGGGCGGCGCCTCCGACGCCCTCGCCGCCGACATCGCCACCGCCAACACCGGCCTCGCCGCCCTCCGCCTCGCCGAGGCCGCCGCCGTGCCCCTGGGCGACCTCGTCGCCGCCCGCGCCCGCGACGAGGCCCTGGCGGTACTGCGCGGCGCACCGGTCGCGGTGGACGTGGTCTGCATCGACCGTGCGGGCGTGGTCGTGGGGCGGTCGGCGGTGGCGGGACCGGGAAGACCGTAAAACCGGGGGACTGCGGGTCCGGGCGCGCGCACAATGCCGGGATGACGACCGACTTCTCGTTCAAGCCCACCCTGCGCGGCGACCTCGTCATCCTCCGCCCGGTCACCGAGGACGACGTCCCCGCGCTCCTTCCGATGCTGAACGACCCCGAGATCGGCCGGCTCACCGGCTCGCACGCCGACTTCCCCGAGGCCGCGCTGCGGCAGTGGTACGCGACCCGGGGCGCCCAGCGCAACCGGCTCGATCTGGCCGTGGTGGAGCGGGCGACCGGGCGGGTCGTCGGCGAGGCGGTGCTGAACGAGTGGGACGCGCCGAACGAGAGCTGCGGCTTCCGCATCTGCCTGTCGCCCGACACCCTCGGCCGCGGCCTCGGCACGGAGGCGACCCGGCTGATCGTCGGCCACGCCTTCGAGGGGCTGGGGCTCTACCGGGTGTGGCTGGAGGTGTACGCGTTCAACCCGCGCGCCCGGCGCGCCTACGAGAAGGCGGGCTTCCGGGCGGAGGGCGTGCTGCGGGGGGCGCTGCTGTGGGAGGGGGAGCGGGTGGACGCGACGCTGATGTCGGTCATCGCCCCGGAGTGGGGAGCGCGCACCGGTCAGGACGTGGGGTAGCCGATCTCCGTCCCAGGTGGGGCCGTCGACGTGCGGGGCCCGGGTCTCGAACCTAGGCTGGCCACGGCAACGTCCCCCAGCGAGAGGGAGTCCCATGGCGAAGCGCGGCAACAAGAAGCGGGCCCGCAAGAAGAAGAAGGCCAACCACGGCAAGCGGCCCAACGCGTAGAACCCGACGCGTAGCAGGCGCGGGCCGCGTGCCTGGGACCGTCAGCAGGTGTGGCGGTCCCGGGCCGGGTCGTACAGGTGGCTGTCGCGGAACTCGGCGGCCGCGAGCGTGCGGCCCACGATGATGACCGCGGTCTTCGTGATGCCCGCCGCCTTCACCTGCTCCGCGATGTCCTCCAGGGTGCCGCGCAGCACCAGCTCGTCCGGGCGGCTGGCCATCGCGACGACCGCCGCCGGGCAGTCCGCGCCGTAGTGCGGGACCAGTTCGGAGACGATGCGGTCGACGTACCGCGCGCCCAGGTGCAGGACGAGCAGCGCGCCGCTCTTCCCCAGCGTCGCCAGGTCCTCGCCGTCGGGCATGGGGGTGGCCTGCTGGGCGATGCGGGTGAGGATGACGGTCTGGCCGACGGTCGGCACGGTCAGTTCCCGCTTGAGCGCGGCCGCGGCGGCCGCGAACGCCGGAACGCCGGGCACGACCTCGTACGGGATGCCGGCCGCGTCGAGCCGCCGCATCTGCTCGGCCATCGCGCTGAAGACGGACGGGTCGCCGGAGTGCAGCCGGGCCACGTCCTGGCCGGCCTCGTGGGCGGCGGCGATCTCGGCGACGATCTGGTCGAGGTCCATCCTGGCGGTGTCGACGAGCTTCGCGTCCGGCGGGCACTCGGCGAGCAGCTCGCGCGGCACGAGCGAGCCCGCGTAGAGGCAGACCCCGCAGTGGGCGAGGGTCCGCGCGCCGCGCACGGTGATCAGGTCGGCCGCGCCGGGGCCCGCGCCGATGAAGTAGACGGTCATTGCTCTCCACAATCCTTCGTTACGGACCACTGGGTGACGGGCATCGCCTGGCGCCAGCCGGTGAAGCCGCCCACCGGCACGGCGTTGGCGACGGCGAGCCGGACCAGCTCGCCGCCGTGCCGCCGGTGACGCTCGGCGAGCAGCGCCTCGGACTCGAGCGTCACGGTGTTGGCGACGAGCCGGCCGCCCGCCGGGAGCGCGTCCCAGCAGGCGTCGAGCAGGCCGGGGGCGGTCAGGCCGCCGCCGATGAAGATCGCGTCGGGCGCCGGAAGGTCAGCGAGCGCGGCGGGCGCGGGGCCCGTCACGACCCTCAGCCCGGGCACGCCGAGGGCGGCCGCGTTACGGGTGATCCGCTCCGCCCGTTCCGCCGACTTCTCCACCGCGACCGCCCGGCAGCCGCGGTGCGCCCGCATCCACTCGATGCCGATGGAGCCGGAGCCGCCGCCGACGTCCCAGAGCAGTTCGCCCGGGGCGGGCGCGAGCGCGGCGAGCGTGGCGGCGCGCACGTACCGCTTGGTGAGCTGGCCGTCGTGCTCGTACGCCTCGTCCGGCAGGCCAGGCGTCGTGCCGAGCCGCAGCGTGCCGGGGTCGCGTGCGCAGTCGAGGGCGATGACGTTGAGGGGGTCGACGTCCTCGTCGGGGTACGGCCAGCCGTCGGCCGTGCCGTCGAGGATCCGCTCGGCCGGGCCGCCGCCGAGCTGTTCCAGGACCCGGATCCGCGTACCGCCCCAGCCCCGCTCGCGCAGCAGCGCGGCGACCCGGGCCGGGGTGCCGGCGCCCTCGCTGAGCAGCAGCAGCCGGCGGCCGTCGTGCAGGGCCGCGGTGAGGGAGTCGAGGGGGCGGGCGACGAGCGAGACCGTCTCGGTGGCGTCCAGCGGCCAGCCGAGCCGGGCGCAGGCGTACGAGACGGACGACGGGTGCGGCTGGACGTGCAGCCGGTCGGGGCCGACGAGCTCGGCGAGGGTGCGGCCGATCCCGTAGAACATGGGGTCGCCGCTCGCGAGCACGGCCACCCGGCGGCCCTCGTGGGCGGCGAGCAGGCCGGGCACGGCGGGGCGCAGCGGGCTGGGCCAGGTGACGCGGGTGCCGGGGCAGTCGGCGGCGGGCAGCAGGTCGAGCTGGCGGGGGCCGCCGATCAGCACCTCGGCGGCGCGCAGGGTGCGGCGGGATGCCTCGGGGAGCCCGTCCCAGCCGTCCGCGCCGATTCCGACGACCGACACCGCGGGCACTGCGGGCACCGATATCGCAGCGTTCACGTCGGCGACTCTACGTGAGCCCCGCGAGGCCCGGCGGAGCGGCCGCCGAGTCGTCCCTTCGGCGGCTGCTTCGGCGGCTACTTCGGGGCGTGCTCGCCGACGTAGAAGAGCAGCCAGATGAACCCGGCGAGGGCGTGCGTCACGAAGACGTACACGAAGACGCGGAGCATCACGCCCCGCTCCTTCCACCGCTCCAGATCGAATTCCGCCATGCCCACCAGGGTACGGGGCCGGGACGGCGGGCCCGGGAGACCCGGGGAATACGGCGCGGGGGTGCGCCGTTGGACGCAATGGTTTAAGATTCAACCACCAGAACGAAAGGCGAGAGGTGAGCACGATGCAGTTCGGGATCTTCACCGTCGGCGACGTGACGGCCGACCCCACCACCGGCCGCACCCCCACCGAGCACGAGCGGATCAAGAACACCGTCGCCATCGCGCTCAAGGCCGAGGAGGTCGGCCTGGACGTCTTCGCGACCGGCGAGCACCACAACCCGCCGTTCGTGCCGTCCTCCCCGACCACCCTCCTCGGGCACATCGCCGCGCGCACCGAGAACCTGATCCTCTCCACGTCCACGACCCTGATCACCACCAACGACCCGGTGAAGATCGCCGAGGACTACGCGACCCTCCAGCACCTCGCCGACGGGCGCGTCGACCTGATGATGGGCCGCGGCAACACCGGTCCGGTCTACCCGTGGTTCGGGCAGGACATCCGCCAGGGCATCCCGCTCGCCATCGAGAACTACGCGCTCCTCCACAGGCTGTGGAGGGAGGACGTGGTCGACTGGGAGGGCAGGTTCCGCTCCGCGCTCCAGGGCTTCACGGCCACCCCGCGCCCGCTCGACGGTGTGCCGCCGTTCGTCTGGCACGGCTCCATCCGCTCCCCGGAGATCGCCGAGCAGGCGGCCTACTACGGTGACGGCTTCTTCGCCAACCACATCTTCTGGCCCAAGCAGCACACCGAGAAGATGATCCGCCTCTACCGCCAGCGGTACGCGCACTACGGCCACGGCACCCCCGAGCAGGCGATCGTCGGCCTCGGCGGCCAGGTCTTCATGCGGAAGAACTCGCAGGACGCGGTACGGGAGTTCCGCCCGTACTTCGACAACGCGCCGGTCTACGGCCACGGTCCGTCCCTCGAGGAGTTCAGCCGCGAGACCCCGCTGACCGTCGGCTCGCCGCAGGAGGTCATCGAACGCACCCTGTCCTTCCGGGAGTACGTCGGCGACTACCAGCGCCAGCTCTTCCTGATCGACCACGCGGGCCTGCCGCTCAAGACGGTCCTGGAACAGCTCGACATCCTCGGCGAGGAGGTCGTCCCGGTGCTCCGCAAGGAGTTCGAGAACCTGCGCCCGGCCGACGTCCCGGCGACCGCCCCGCTCCACCCCGCCGTACTGAAGAACCAGGAGGCCTGACGCCATGCGCACGCTCAAGCTGGTCGCCGTGTCGGCCGGACTCAGCAGCCCCTCCTCCACCCGGCTGCTCGCCGACCGGCTCCTGCAGGCCGCCCGCTACCGGCTGGCCGAGCAGGAGTACGCCGTCGACGTCGAGGTCGTCGAACTGCGCGACCTGGCCGTCGACATCGCGAAGAACTTCGTCACCGGCTTCCCCTCGCAGAATCTCCAGGACACGATCGACAAGGTCACCGGCGCCGACGGGGTCATCGCCGTGACCCCGGTCTTCACCGCCTCGTACAGCGGTCTGTTCAAGTCCTTCTTCGACCTGATCGACCCGGCCGCGCTCACCGGCGTCCCGGTCCTCCTCGGCGCCACCGGCGGCACCGCCCGCCACTCCCTCGTCCTCGACCACGCCCTGCGCCCCCTCTTCGCCTACCTCCGCGCCTCCGTCTCCCCCACCGCCGTCTACGCGGCCTCGGAGGACTGGGGCTCGACCGGCGACGAGTACACCGAGGGCCTCCCGGCCCGCATCACCCGCGCGGGCGTCGAGTTCGCCACCCTGGTGGCGTCCCGCCCGGCCCACGAGGCGGCCGAGGAGGAGGTCGTCCCGTTCGAACAACAGCTGGCGGGCCTGGCCGACCTGCGCCTCGACTAGCCCCCAACCAGTCCCGACTACTCGCGCACGGGCACCACGTCCGCGACCACACACGCCACGTTGTCCGGGCCGCCGAGCCCGCGCGCGAGCGTGATGAGGGCCCTGGCGGTGGTCTCCGGAGTGCCGCCCCCGGCGAGCGCGAGCCGGATCTCCTCGTGCGGCACGAGCGCCGACAACCCGTCCGTGCACAGCAGCAGCCGGTCAGCCGCCCGCACCTCACCCACGCCGAGCTCGGGCTCCGGCGGCACGTCCCGGCCGTCGAGAGCCCGGAGGAGCAGGGCGCGGTCGGGGCGGTCGGCGGCCTCGGCGGGGTCGAGTTCGCCCGCGTCGACGAGCGCCTGGACCACGGTGTGGTCGCGGGTGAGCCGCACGAGCTCGCCGTCGGCGGCCCGCAGCAGATAGGCCCGCGAGTCACCGACGTGCCCGAGGGTGAGACGGGTGCCGGTGAGCACGGCAGCGGTCAGTGTCGTCCCCGAGTCCGGGGCGGCGAGGCCGGCCACGGCCTCGTTCCCCGCCCGCACCCCGTCCTCCAGGGCGTTGAGGACGTCCCCGGCGCGGGATGCCTGCCGCGGAACGGACTCCAGCGCGGCGACCGCCGCGCGGGCGGCCCGCCCGCCCTCGGGGCCGAAGCCGTCGGCGACGGCGAGCAGCCGCGGGCCCGCGTGAGCCGCGTCCTGTTGCGTGGGGCGGACCAGGCCGCGGTCGAGCAGCATGGCGGCGTCCAGCACGTACATGGAGGTGGTCATCTCAGTGGGTCCTCTCATCCGGTCCACCAGGGAGGCCGCCAGATTCCGCCGCGCCGCCGTCTCCGACTCGACCCCGGCCCAGTACCTGCGGATCGCCCGGGCCGCGCCCGCCGCGTCCGTCTCGTACAGCGCGCAGACCCGCCCCGCCTCGGCCAGCGGCATCCCGATCCGCCGCAGCCAGCGGACCAGGCGCGCCCGGTCCACCTGCGTCTCCGCGTAGTAGCGGTAGCCGGTGTACGGGTCCACGCGCGCGGGCGGCAGCAGGCCGAGCTCGTCGTAGCGGCGCAGCGACTTGGGCGAGAGCCCGGTTGCGCGGGCGAAGTCCCCGATCGTCAGCATCGACATGCCCCAAGCCTCCCCGAACCGGGCTCCTTGCCCGGCCCCGCCGATGCTGGTCCTTCCCGGCGGGGGAAGGTCAACGGGCGGTTCGGGGCCGCCCGGCGGATGATGCGCGCATGGACATCAGACTGGAGCTGATCGGGGTGCCGGTCAGCGATGTGGACCGGGCGAAGTCGTTCTACGAGCGGGTCGGGTTCCACGCCGATCACGACGTGACCGTCAGCGACGCGATCCGCTTCGTGCAGATGACGCCGCCCGGTTCGGCCTGTTCGATCGCGTTCGGGAAGGGCATCACGGAGATGGTCCCGGGCTCGCTGGACAACATGCAGGTCGTCGTCGCCGACATCGAGGAGGCGCACGCCGAGCTGACCGCACGGGGCGTCGACGTGACCCCGATCGACGACCAGCCGTGGGGGTCGTTCGTGTACTTCGCGGACCCGGACGGCAACCGGTGGGCGGTGCAGCAGACCACGCCCCGGAACGCCTGAGGACCGGCCGAGGGACCATCCCGGCTCCGCCGTGCGGCGGAGCCGGTCGGGCCGCCGGGCCGACGTGCCGGGCCCGGCGCGGGCGGGAGGCTGACGGCATGCTGAAGCCGAACGCTCTTCCCACCGTGCCCCGTTGGGCCGCCCTCGCCGCCCATGCCGTGCCGTTCGTCGTGCTGCCCGCCGGCTTGTGGCGGCTCGCGCTCGCGTTCGGGCTGCCGGTCGTGGAGAGCGGGACCCGGTACAGCGATCCGGGTCCCGCGATGCTCGCGTACATGATCGGGCTGACCGTCGGCTCCGAGCTGCTGGCGTTCCTCACGCTCGGACTGGTGCGCGGCTGGGGCGAGGTGTTCCTCGGGCGGCGGGTGAACGCGCGGGCCGCCACCGGCGCCGCGCTCGCCGGGGCGGTCGGGCTGGCCGCGACGGCCGGCTGGTCGGCGTACGCCGTGTACGCGGGGCTCGGCGACGGCGGCATGGCGATGACCGCGGGCCAGTCGGCGCTGTTCTACGGCTGCTATCTGCTCCTGGCGGCCTGGCCGCCGCTGCTCGCGGCGGTGGCCGTCGCGTACTACCGGCGGCGTACCGGCAGCCCGGGAGCCGGTAGCCGGTAGCCGTAGCCGTAGCCGTAGCCGGGGAGCCTGGCAGCCCGGGAGCCCCGTAGGCCGGGTCGCCGCGGAGCCCGGTAGAAGCCGGGCTCAGTAGGGCGCCGGGCGGCCCCTCGCGTCCTCGTGCGTGTAGAAGAGGTAGAAGGCGGCGGCAGCGGTGCAGCCGGCCACGATCAGGCCCAGCATGGACGACGAGAAGATGCTGCGGTCGGCGAGGCTGAAGAGGAAGCCGATCGCGCAGCCCGCCAGCACTCCCCAGGCCGCCGCGCGGAATTCGCGCCGCAGCAGGTGGCCGTAGCGGTTGAGTGCGTAGACGGCGACGGCGACGACGACGCCGCTGATGAGGCCGAGCCAGAACTGGCCCCAGGTCGGTTCGCCGCCGCGCCGGGCGTTGGTGGGGGCGTAGAAACCGTAGGCGATGCCGATGAGGAGGGGCACTCCCCAGCCGTGCATGCTCAGCTGCTGCCTCCGGGCGGGTCGTACCGCTGCGTGTGCGGCCATGGCGGACTCCTTTCCCGCGCCTGCGCAGAGCGCCCGGCGCTGGCTGTCCTGCACCCTCCAGGGCACACCCGGCCCGCATGCCCCGCAAGTGGATCAGCCGGGTGACCGTCCGCGAGAGCATCCGGGGCGGCGGCGCCTCACCCGTACGGGCCAGCAGAAGGTCCGTGACCGGGGCCATCGCTCCCACGATGAGCCCATGAGCCAGAACACCGCATCGCAGCATTCCTCCTGGGCCGCCGGGGGTGCCTTCTTCGGTGGCGTCCTGATGCTGGTCACCGGCGTCGTGGACATCCTCCAGGGCATCGCGGGCATCGCCTCGAACGACGTGTACGCCCGCCTCGGCGACTACGTCTACAAGTTCAGCCTCACGTCCTGGGGCGTGATCCACCTCTGCCTCGGCGTCGTCGTCGCCATCGCCGGCATCGGGATCCTCAACGGCGCCGAATGGGGCCGGGTCGCGGGCATCTCGCTCGCCGCGCTGAACATCGTGGCCCAGTTCCTCTTCCTGCCGTACCAGCCGTGGTGGGCGCTGTTCTCGATGGCCGTGTCCGTCTTCGTCATCTGGGCGCTGGCGGCGGACGAGTCGTACGGGAAGAAGGCGAAGACGCGAGGTGGCGGCGCATGAGGCGCGCGGTCGCGGCGGCCACGGCAGCGCTGCTCGCCGTCCTCGCCCTCACCGGCTGCGAGCAGGCGAAGGAGAAGGCGGGGAGCATCGTCGCCTCCGCCACCGCCGCCGCTCAGGAGAAGATGAACCAGATCAAGAACGGGGTCGACGCGAAGGGCGACGTCACGGCCGGGCCGACGTCCACGGACGGCGACCGGACCGTCGCCACGATCACCGCGACCAACCCGACGGGCTCGACCGCCGACTACACGATCTGGGTCAACTTCCGCGACAAGGACGGCAATCTGCTCGACGCGGTCGTCATGAACATCACCAACGTCGGGGCCAAGGCGGCCAAGACCGGCACGGCACGGAGCAATCGCTCGCTGTCCGGCGCAACCAAGGCGGAGGTCGTCCAGGCCGTCCGCCACTGAGCCGTACGAGCCATCCGAGCCGTGCGACCCATCCGAGCCGCACGAGACCTCCGAGCCGTCCGTCACCGAGCCCTCCGAGCCGTCCGTCACCGAGCCGTCCGCGCCGTCTGAGCCGTCCGGCTTCCCCGAACTGCGCGCCCGGCACCCATCGGCCACGCTTGAGGGCATGGACAACGACGAGATCCTCCAGAACATCGGCGCCCTCGTCGAGGAGGAGCGCGCCCTGCGGCAGCGCACCGGCGGCCTCCTCGACGAGGAGCGGTCCCGCCTCGCCGAGCTGGAGGTCCAGCTCGACCAGTGCTGGGACCTGCTGCGCCAGCGCCGCGCGAAGGCCGAGTTCGGCGAGGACCCGGACACGGCGGCCGTCCGGCCGCCCAGCACAGCCCGGGCCTGGGCGACGAGCTGCGCCGCCGTCAAGGGCGGCACGTACTACCCGATGACCGTCAAGAAGCACCTCCGCGCCCAGGAGGTGGCCCT
>NZ_JBSGIW010000108.1:0-23186 GCF_053605265.1 Streptomyces sp. NPDC003943
CCGGCTGTCGAACCGGCTGCGCGGCTAGGTCGTGGCCGGAAGGACGCACAGGAGCGGCGCCCTCCCGGCCGGGGTGAGGTCCCGCCTCACAGCAGTGCCGCGGCTGAGGCGATGCAGATGCAGGTTGTGTTCGGTCCGGCCGGGTCCACCGGTCACGGGAAGCTGCGAGGAGGTCGGTGAAGATGTTCCTCGCGCTGCTCCTGTGCGGCCTGGTCGTCGCACTGCTGGTGATCGGGCTCTTCGTCTTCGGCTTGCGCCGCAGGCTGATCCAGCGGGCCGGCGGCACCTTCGACTGTTCCCTCAGATGGAACGTCCCCGAGACGCCGGACCTCTCCGGCAAGGGCTGGGTGTACGGCGTCGCCCGCTACAGCGGTGACGAGATCGCCTGGTTCCGCGTGTTCTCGTACGCCCCCCGCCCGAAGCGGATCCTGGAGCGCTCGGCCATCGAGGTCCTGGAGCGCCGGATGCCCGAGGGCGAGGAGGAGCTGGCGCTGCTTTCCGACTCCGTGATCCAGGGCTGTCTGGTCCACGGGACCCGCCTGGAGCTGGCGATGAGCGAGGACGCGCTGACCGGCTTCCTGGCCTGGCTGGAGGCGGCGCCGCCCGGCCAGAGGGTTAATGTCGCCTGATTCGATGGACAAGAACTTCGTACGGCCCGGTGAGTGCCATGTGTGGACCGCCCGGGCCGTTTCCGTTGCCCACGATCTCTCCGTGCTCCTCGACGAGCGGGAACGCCGGGTCTACGAGTCGCTCACCGAGGAGCGGGTCCGCGCGCAGTACGTGACCGCGCACGCGCTGCTGCGTACGGTGCTCGGCGAGGTGCTCGACCGGGATCCCGTCTCGCTCTCCTTCGACAAGGGCCCGCACGGCAAGCCGTACCTGGCCGGCGCTCCCGTGGAGTTCTCGCTGTCCCACTCGGGCGAGCTGGTCGCGGTCGCGCTGTCCCTTCAGGCCCCGGTGGGCGTGGACGTGGAGCGGGTGCCGGAGCCGTCCGCCGAGCTGCCGCTGCCGGTGCTCTCGCCGGCCGAGCGGGCCGAGTACGACAAGGTGCCGGAGCCGGAGCGGGCGGCCGCGTTCGCCACGTACTGGGTGCGCAAGGAGGCGGTCCTGAAGGCGACGGGGGAGGGGCTGCGGGTGGATCCCGCGCGCCTGACGGTGGCCGCCCCCGACCGGCCGGCGGAGCTGCTCGGCTGGCGGGGGCGGGACGGGCGCGCGGAGGCGGGTCGGGACGGGGACAGGGACGGCGTACAGCCGCACCCGCCGGTGCGGCTGTACGACCTGGACGCGGTGGACGGTTACCGGGGGGCCGTGGCCCTGCTGGGCGGGCCCCACCGGATCGTTCCCCGGTCCTGTTGGCCGTGGCCGGCTAGCTCAGGCCGCTGTTGATGGCGCCGACGAGCTCGCCGTTGGCGGTGTCACCGCTGAACTCCCAGAAGAACGCGCCGCCGAGGCCCTGGTTCCTGGCCCAGCTCATCTTGGAGGTGACGGTGGCGGGGGTGTCGTAGCTCCACCAGTTGGTGCCGCAGTGGGCGTAGGCGGTGCCGGCGACGGTGCCGGTGGCCGGGCAGGAGCCCTTGAGCACCTTGTAGTCCTCGATGCCCTGCTCGTAGGTGCCGGCCGCCGGTCCGGTGGCGGTGCCGCCGGGGGCGTCCTGGGTGACGCCGGTCCAGCCGCGGCCGTAGAAGCCGATGCCGAGCAGCAGCTTGTTCGCCGGGACTCCCTTGGCCTTGTACTTGGCGATCGCCTCGGCGGAGTTGAAGCCCTGCTGCGGGATGCCGGGGTACGAGGTGAGCGGGGAGTGCGGGGCGGTCGGGCCCTGCGCGGCCCAGGCGCCGAAGAAGTCGTACGTCATCACGTTGAACCAGTTCATGTACGGCGCGGCGCCCGCGTAGTCGGTGGCGTCGATCTTGCCGCCGGTGGAGGCGTCGGCCGTGACGGCCGCGGTGACGATCGCGTTCTGGCCGAACTTGGCGCGCACGGCCTGGATCAGGTTCCTGAACGCGGCCGGGCCGCTGGTGTCGCAGGACAGACCGCAGGCGTTCGGGTACTCCCAGTCCAGGTCGATGCCGTCGAAGACGTCGGCCCAGCGCGGGTCCTCCACCAGGTCGTAGCAGGACTGGGCGAAGGCGGCCGGGTTCGCCGCGGCCTGGCCGAAGCCGCCGGACCAGGTCCAGCCGCCGAAGGACCAGATGACCTTGATGTTCGGGTAGAGCTTCTTCAGCTTGCGGAGCTGGTTGAAGTTGCCGCGCAGCGGCTGGTCCCAGGTGTCGGCGACGCCGTCGACGGACTGGTCGGCGGTGTACGCCTTGTCGTAGTCGGCGTAGGAGTCGCCGATGGCGCACTTGCCGCCGGTGACGTTGCCGAAGGCGTAGTTGATGTGGGTGATCTTCGAGGCGGAGCCCGAGGTCACGATGTTCTTCACGTGGTAGTTGCGCCCGTAGACGCCCCAGTTGGTGAAGTAGCCCATCTTCACCGTGTTGCCGGTCGGCGGCGGGGTGGTGCCGCCGCCCGTGGTGTGGACGGCGACCGGGCCGGCGGCGGGGCCGGTCTGGTCGGCGGTGTCGCGGGCGACGACCGTGTAGCTGTAGTCGGTGCCGGCGGTCAGGCCGGTGTCGGTGTACGTGAGGCCCGTGGTCGTGGTGACCCTGGCGCCGTCGCGCAGCACGTCGTAGTTCTTGACGCCCTTGTCGTCGGTGGCGGCGGTCCAGGTCAGCTTCGCCGAGGTGTCGGTGATGTTGGAGGCGACCGGGGTGCCGGGCGCGGAGGGCGCGGTGTCACCGGGCGGCGGGGTGGTGGAGCCGTCGCAGGGGCCGCCGTTGACCTTGCAGCCGCTGGGGGCGCCGGGGCCGGCGCCGTTGTAGCCGAAGGAGACGCTGGCGCCGGGGGCGAGGCTGCCGTTGTACGACTTGTTCCTGGCGGTCCAGTGGGTGCCGGAGCCGGTGACGTCGGCGTCCCAGGCGGAGGTGACGGAGGTGCCGGCCGGGTAGTCCCACTCGACCGTCCAGGAGGAGAGGGCGGTGGTGCCGGTGTTCTTCACCGTCCACTTGCCCTCGAACCCGGTGCCCCAGTCCTGGGTCTTGGTGTACGTGGCGGTGACGGAGGTGGCGGCTTCGGCGGGGGCGGCGAGGCCGACCAGCGCGGCCAGGGGCAGGGCCAGGGCGGTGAGACCGGCGGCGACCCGGCGTCTCAACCCTGCTCTGCGCGGCGGTGCTTGAGTGCTCAACGGTGCTCCTCAAGTAGCGGACGGTCAACGTGGGGGTGGTCCGTGAGTTGCGCGCGCTCCGTGAGCGTAGAAAGGTCTGTACCAAGCGTCAAGAGGTCCAGACCAACGTCGGAATCCGATCTCTCAGATTCCTCGTCAGACCCCCAACTCCCGAGCGAGGACCGCCGCTTGGACCCTGGACCGGAGTTCCAGCTTGCCGAGCACCTTCGACACATGCGTCTTCACGGTCGCCTCCGCCATCTCCAGCCGCACGGCGATCTCCGCGTTCGAAAGACCCGCGCCGAGCGCCGCAAGCACCTCCCGCTCCCGGGGCGTCAGCGCGTCCAGGACCGCCGAGTCCGGCGGGGCCGGCCGGCTCGGGGCCGCGAACTCGGCGATCAGGCGCCGGGTCACCGCCGGCGCGATCAGCCCCTCGCCGCGCGCCACCGTGCGCACCGCCTCCAGCAGGTCCTTCGCGTCCGTGTTCTTCAGCAGGAAGCCCGCGGCCCCGGCGCGCAGCGCCCCGAACACGTACTCGTCCAGATCGAAGGTGGTGAGCACCAGCACGTCCGCGAGGCGCTCGGCGACGATCTGCCGGGTCGCCGACACCCCGTCCAGCTTCGGCATCTGCACGTCCATCAGGACCAGGTCCGGGCGCAGCCCGCGGGCCAGCTCCACCGCGCGCTCGCCGTCCGCCGCCTCGCCGACGACCTCGATGTCGGGCGCGCTGCCCAGGATGAGCACGAGCCCCGCCCGTACCGCGCTCTGGTCCTCGGCGACCACGATGCGGATCGTCATGCGTCCGGTGTCCTCTCCTCGGCGGGCAGCACCGCCCGCACCTGCCAGATCCTCGCCCCGCCCCCGTCGGCCGCGGGCCCCGCGTCGAACTCCCCGCCGAGCAGCGCCACCCGCTCCCGCATGCCGACCAGACCGGCCCCCGAGCCCGGCGCGCGCGGCCCGGGCCGCTCTCCGAACCTGCTGGTCACCCGTACGGTCAGCGCCTTGGCGTCGCGGGCCAGGAACACACCGACCGGGCCGGCCCCGGCGTGCTTGAGGGCGTTCGTCAGCGACTCCTGCACGATCCGGTACGCGGCCAGCTCGACCGGCGCCGGCAAGGGCTCCTCGTCCTGCGCGCGGGAGTCGTCGAGCGTGACCGTGAGGCCGCTCGACGCGCCGTTCGCCTGCGCCTGCGCGACCAGCGCGGCCAGGCCCGAGAGCCGGGGCGCGGCGGCCGGCTCGGCGTCGGTGTCGCTGTCCCGCAGCAGCCCGATGAGCCGGCGCATCTCGGCGAGGCCCGCGACGCTGTTCTCCCGGATCACGGTCAGCGCCCGCTGCGTCGTGCCCGGCTCGTCGATCGACAGCGCGGCCGTGGAGTGGATCGCGATCGCCGACAGGTGGTTGGCCACCATGTCGTGCAGCTCGCGGGCCATCCGGGCGCGCTCGGCGGTCACCGCCTGGGCCCGGTCCATCTCGGCGAGCAGCGCCGTCTGCTCGGCCCGCAGTCGGGCGGCGTCGGCGGCCTGCCGGTGGTTGCGCACGATGGCGCCGGTGAGCGCCGGCAGGAAGCTGATCATCCCCGAGAGGACGCCCACCAGCAGGGCGACCGCGTTCTGCCACCAGATCAGCAGCACCACGGTGATGGCGACGGTGACCAGGCCCGTGGTGTACGGGATGCGGCGGGCGGAGGCGGGCGTGCCGTACACGACCGCCGCGTAGACCACGTCCGTGAACATCAGCACGGTGGCGAGGTTGCCGCTGGTGAGCTGGTCCGCCGCGATGGCGGCGGTGCCGACGATCAGCGCGGTCTGCGGGGCCGTGCGGCGCAGCGCCTCCATGGCCGCCATCACGGTCAGCGGGATCAGCGTGGCCCAGCTCTGCCCGAAGAGGTGGCTGCCGGTCACGTACAGACCGAAGAACCACAGGACCAGCCCGCCGGCCAGGCCGATGAAGGCGATCAGCAGATCGTCGCGATGGGGCCGGGGGAGCGGTCGGGGGAGGCGCACCCGTCCATCCAACACGCTGTCGTCCGGCCGGACGTCCTCGCCGAGGGCGAGTCTTCCCCGTCCGTCCCTCCGTCGAAGGATGTAGGCGCGGTTCCTCACCGCCGACGACGAAACCGCCCTGGACGGTCGCGAGCCTGGAGACGTACCGAAAGGGGAGATCCGTGATCGTCACACTCGTCGTGGTCTGCGAGGTCGGCTTCTGGGTGCTGCTCGCCGCGGGCCTCGCCGCCCGCTATCTGCTGAGGATGCCGCGCACCGGCCTCGCCCTGCTGCTGTGCGAGCCGCTCCTCGAGGTCGTGCTGCTGGTCGCCACCGCCGTCGACCTGAGGAACGGCGCCGACCCGAGCTGGAAGCACGGGCTGGCCGCCGTCTACATCGGCTACACCGTCGGCCACGGCCACCGCACCGTGCAGTGGCTCGACGGCCATGCCGCGCACCGCCTGGGCGGCGGCCCGCCGCCGCCGAAGCCGCCCCGCTACGGGACGGCCCGCGCCCGCCACGAGGGCGCCGTGTGGCTGGGCACGCTGGCCGGCGCCGTGGTGGCGACGGTGCTGCTGCTCGTCGCCGTCTGGTATGTGGGCGACGCCGGCCGCACCGAGTCGCTCAAGAGCTGGATCCTCGCGGCCTGGCGGGCGGTCGGCATCCACGGCCTGATCGCGCTGTCGTACGCGATCTGGCCGAAGAAGGACCCTGCCGCGAAGGCGTCAGCGGTCGCCGCCCGGGACCCAGAGGACGTCCCCGACCGCCTTGTTCGCCGTCCTGGCAAGGATGCTGCATCTCCCGGGGGACAACCCCCGGACCCCCGGCAGAGGGGCGCGTCGGGGGCGGCGTCAGCGGTCGCCGCCCGGGACCCAGAGGACGTCCCCGACCGCCTTGTTCGCCGTCCTGGCAAGGATGAAGAGCAGGTCTGACAGCCGGTTGAGGTACGTGGCGGTCAGCGGGTTCATCGTCTCGCCGTGCACCTCCATCGCGGCCCAGGTGGAGCGCTCCGCGCGCCGGACCACCGTGCACGCCTGGTGCAGCAGTGCCGCGCCGGGCGTGCCGCCGGGCAGGATGAAGGAGCGCAGCTTGTCGAGCTGCTCCAGGAAGCGGTCGCAGTCCGCCTCCAGCTTGTCGATGTACGACTGCTCGACGCGCAGCGGCGGGTACTCGGGGTCCGCCACCACCGGGGTCGACAGGTCCGCGCCCACGTCGAACAGGTCGTTCTGGACGCGGACGAGGACCTTGACGACCTCCTCGTCGAGCTGCCCGAGCGCCACGGCCGTGCCGATGACGGCGTTGGCCTCGTTGGCGTCGGCGTAGGCCGAGATCCGCAGATCGGTCTTGGCGGTCCGGCTCATGTCGCCGAGGGCGGTGGTGCCCTGGTCGCCGGTGCGGGTGTAGATGCGCGTCAGATTGACCATGGGACCAGCGTAGTTACGCGCCGGCCTTCCGGAACGTGCGTGTGCCCACCGTCACGGCGAGTGCCGTGAGTCCGGCCGCGGCGAGGACGCCGTACAGCATCGTGGCGGTCGCGTAGTGCCCCACGTACGCGTCCCGCACCGCGTCGACCAGATAGCGGAACGGCATGAAGTGCGAGAGCACGTCGAGCCAGCCGGGGGCGAGGGCCATCGGGAGCATCAGGCCGGACAGCAGCATCGAGGGCATCGCCAGGGTGTTGACCGCCGGGCCGAACGCCTGCGGGCTCGGCAGCTTCAGCGCGAGCACGTAGGAGAGCGAGGCGAGCGAGAAGGTGAGCAGGGCGACGAAGCCGAAGCCGACGAGGATGCCGGCGAGCGGCGCCCGCAGGCCCATGAGCAGGGCGGTGAGCACCAGCAGCACGCTCTGGAAGAGGAACAGCGCGGCGTCCCGCAGGGTGCGGCCGAGCAGCAGCGCGAGGCGGCTGACCGGGGTGACCCTCATGCGTTCGAGGACGCCCCAGTTCTTCTCCATGATGACGGCGAAGCCCGCGAACGAGGCTCCGAAGAGGCCGAGCTGGAGCAGTAGGCCGGGGACGAGGACCTGCCAGGAGTCGCCGGTGCGGCCGAGCGGGAGCCCGGTGAGCAGCGGGCCGAAGAAGAACAGGTAGAGCAGCGGCATCAGCGCGCCGAAGAAGATCTGGAACGGCGAGCGCAGGGTCTGCCGGGCGTAGCGGCCGAAGAGGACCGCGGTGTCGTGGAGAAGCATCGGGTGGGCTCCTAGACGGCGACGGGCGTGGTGTCGACGGGCGCGGGGGCGCGCCCGGTGACGGCGAGGAAGGCGTCCTGCAGGGTGTCGGCCCCGTGCGCGGCCTTGAGCGCGGCCGGGGTGCCCTCGGCGGCGACGACGCCCCGGTCGATGATCACCAGGCGTTCGGCGAGGGCGTCGGCCTCGTCGAGGTAGTGGGTGGTGAGGACGACCGTGGTGCCCTGCTCGTCGCGCAGCCGCCGCACCAGGTCCCACAGGGCGGCGCGGCTGCCCGGGTCGAGACCGGTGGTGGGCTCGTCGAGGAAGAGCAGCGCGGGGCGGTGGGTGAGGCCGAGCGCGAGGTCGAGCCGGCGTCGCTGGCCGCCGGAGAGCGCGGTGGTGGAGCGGTCGAGCAGCTCGGTGAGGTCGAGGTCGCGGGCGAGTTCGGCCGCGCGCTCGGCGGCCTCGGCGCGCGTGAGCCCGTAGAGCCGGCCCTGGAGGACGAGTTCCGAGCGGACGGTCTCCTGCGGGTCGGTGCCGCCGGACTGGGCGACGTAGCCGATCTGGCGGCGGACGGCGACCGGGTCGCGCAGCAGGTCGTGGCCGGCGACGGTGGCGGCGCCGCCGGTGGGCGGGAGCAGGGTGCTGAGCATCCGCAGGGTGGTGCTCTTGCCGGCGCCGTTGGGGCCGAGGAAGCCGAGGATCTCGCCGGGGCGGACCGTGAGGTCGATGCCGCGGACGGCCGGCACCTCGCCCTGTTTCGTGCGGAAGGTCCGGGAGAGCCCGGACGTGCTGATGATGGGCATGGCGACCACAAAAACAGAGTCTCTGAAATTTTGCAACGTCCCCAAAATTTCAGGGCGCCTAGGAATGCCTAGGATGGCGCCATGGCTGAAGGGCTGAGGGAGCGCAAGAAGCGCCAGACGAAACAGCGGATCTCGGACATCGCGACCGGGCTCTTCCTGGAGCGCGGCTTCCAGGCCGTCACGGTGGCGGAGATCGCGGAGGCCGCGGACGTCTCCGTCAACACCGTCTACAACTACTTCCCGGCCAAGGAGGACCTCTTCCTCGACCGGATGGAGGGCGTCACCCACCGCCTCGCCCGGATGATCCGCGGCCGCGATCCCGGCGAGTCCGCCGCCCGGGCCGTGCTCCGCGAGATCCGCGGCCATGTCACGGCGGTCTCGCCCGCGTACGGACTCATGACCGGCTTCGCCGACTTCATGCGGGTCATCGACGGCGCCCCCACCCTCCAGGCCCGGCTCATGGCCCTCCAGCAGGAGGTCCGCCGGACCACCGTCGACGCCCTGCGCGAGGAGGCCGGCACCGGCCCCGACGACACGATGCCGCTGCTCGTCGGCGGCCAGATCGCCTGGATCCAGGGCGCCGTCGTCGAGTTCATCAGCGCCGAGATGACCGCCGGCCGCGACCCGGGTGAGGTGTCCCGCGAGGCCCTCGGCCTCCTCGACGACATCGAGGACCTGCTCAGCGAGGCGGTGCTCGACTACGCGGTACGGGCGTAGGCGCCCCCGCGGAGCTGTCGCGAGTGTGACGTCCGTCAAAGCGGGCGTGACGTGCCTTACTAAGCGGTCACATGGTGCCCCCGGGCCGCTAATCTCCGCCGAAGAGCCAGAGGTGAACAGTCGTTAAGCGCGGGATGCATCGCATGCGCGCCATGGGTGATTTGGGGTGGAAGACGTGGCACGGAAGCTCGCCGTCATCGGGGCCGGACTCATGGGGTCCGGCATCGCGCAGGTCTCGGCCCAGGCCGGCTGGGACGTCGTCCTGCGCGACGTCACCGACGCCGCGCTGACCCGGGGCACCGACGCCATCAGGACCTCGTACGAGAAGTTCGTCGCCAAGGGCAAGCTGGACGCCGCCGACGCCGAGGCCGCCCTCGGCCGGATCACGGCCACCACCGACCTCGACGCGGTCGCCGACGCCGACATCGTCGTCGAGGCCGTCTTCGAGAAGCTCGAGGTCAAGCACGAGATCTTCCGCTCCCTCGACAAGATCGCCAAGGACGGCGCGGTCCTCGCCTCCAACACCTCCGCCATCCCGATCACCAAGATCGCCGCGGTGACCGGGCGCCCCGAGTCCGTCGTCGGCGTTCACTTCTTCTCGCCGGTCCCGATGATGCAGCTCGTCGAGCTGGTCCGCGGCTACAAGACCAGCGACGAAACCCTCGCCACCGCACGGGAGTTCGCCGAGTCCGTCGGCAAGACCTGCATCGTCGTCAACCGCGACGTGGCCGGCTTCGTCACCACCCGCCTCATCTCGGCGCTCGTCGTCGAGGCCGCCAAGCTCTACGAGTCGGGTGTGGCCACCGCCGAGGACATCGACATCGCCTGCAAGCTCGGCTTCGGGCACGCGATGGGCCCGCTCGCCACCGCCGACCTCACCGGCGTCGACATCCTGGTCAACGCCACCAGCAACATCTACACCGAGTCCCAGGACGAGAAGTTCGCGCCGCCGGAGCTGATGCGCCGGATGGTGGACGCGGGTGACATCGGCCGCAAGAGCGGGCAGGGCTTCTACACGTACTGACGTCGCCTCAGCACGTAGGCCGGGGCGGTGAACCGATTCCGCACAGGGGTCCGATCGCCCCGGCACCATCGCCCCCAGGGGTGAATTTCGATATCGGTTCGCTTACAAGGCGCAACGCTTCTGCCGATGCGGAAGTCAAGCGTTGCGAAGACGGGCACACGACCGGGCAACGACGGAGCACTCTCGGGGAGCGCATATGCACATCAGGGGCGACCACGCCGAACTGGTCGTCGGGGGCCGCCTCGACGTCCGAAGCGCGGCGGACGCCCGAACGGTCCTGCACTCGGCGGTCGACGACGGATCCGGCGACCTCGTGCTCGACCTGACCGGCCTCGACTCCTGGGACGCCACCGGACTCGGCGTCATCATGGGCGCCCACCGCCGGGCCGGCCGCTGCGGCCGTCGACTGGTGCTGCGCGGAGTGCCGCCCCAGATGCAGCGCCTGCTCGTCGCCACCCGGCTGCACCGCATCCTCGCCATCGAGGGCGGCCTCGCCGCGGAGTCGCTGCCGCGCGTGTGACGTCGACATATGACAAGGTTGGCGCGCGTGTGACCCCCGGGGCGGCGGACGGCGTGTGAAGCACCTGTGAGAACCAGGCGTCACACCCAATCCTCACAAGACCGTGACGTCTTGGTCTCCACCCCACCCCACCTGTTCCCGCAGCTCGGACAACCGTCTAGGGTCGGCTCGCCTGCACATCGCCCGCCGCTTGGGAGCTTGGACCATGGACCCGATCAACCGGGGACCGGAGGACTACGGTCACGACACCGAGGGCGAGGACGCCCGCCCCGGCCTCGCCGCCCCCCCGCCCGCGGCCGGCGCCCCCACCCGGGTACGCACCGCGCGCCTCGTCTCCGGCGGCCTGCTGCTCACCCTCAACCCCCTCGACGGCAGCGAGATCGAGGTCTGCCCGCCCGCCGAGCTGCCCGCGGCCCCCCGCCGCCGCACCGCCAAGGAGCGCGCCGAGGTCGCCCGCGCCGCCGCCCCGCCCGTACCGCCCGGACCCACGGCCCCCGCCCTCCCGCTGCTCGAACGGCAGGAACAGCGCGAACAGCTCGTCCAGCACCTCACCCGCGGCCGCTCCGCCCGGCTCACCGGCCCCGCCGGCTCCGGCCGCACCGCCCTGCTCGACGCCGTCGCCGCCGACTGCGCCGGCATCGCACCCGACGGCGTCGTCCGGCTCTCCGGCCACCACCGCACCCCCACCGAGCTGCTCTACGAGCTCTTCCAGGCCGTCCAGTACGCCCCCGGCTTCCGGCCCGACCGCGAGGAACTCCTCCTGGAGGTCCGCTCCATCGGCGCCATCGTCGTCGTCGACGACCTCGAGTTCGGCGGCGCCGCCCTCGACCAGCTTCTCGACGCCACCCCCGACTGCGCCTTCCTGTTCGCCGTCACCCCCGACACCCCGGCCGCCTCGCCCGAGGCCGGCCTCGAAGAGCTCGCGCTGCCCGGCCTCGCCCGCGCCGCCGCCATCGAACTCCTCGCGGCCGCCACCGGCCGCGAGCTCGACGAGGACGAGACCAACTGGGCCGGTGACCTCTGGTTCGAGTCCGAGGGTCTGCCGCTCCGCTTCGTCCAGGCCGGCGCCCTGCTGCGACAGCGCGACCGACTGCGCGTCGGGCCCGCCGAGTTCGACGCCTTCGGAGCCCTCGAAGAGGCGTTCGGCCCGTCCGGACTCCCCGCGGCCACCCCTGCCGTCGACGACCCGGACGTCGAACTGCGCGAGATGGCGCTGCCGAGCCTCGCCGAGGGCGCCGCCCCCGCGAGCCTGCTCGCCTCCCGGCTCAGCCGCGCCGCCCAGGACACCCTGCGCTTCGCCGTCGCCCTCGGCGGCGAGGTGCCGCACCAGGCCCATCTGCCCGCCCTCGTCGGCGACACCCACGCCGACGCCGCGGTCGGCGAGCTCATGTCCGTCGGCCTGCTCTCCCCGGTCGGCCCCCGCTACCGGCTCGCCGCCGGGGTCCTCACCCAGCTGGTCGCCGAGGCATACGAGCCCGACCCCGCGGCCCGCGCCCACACCGCCGCCGAGCACTACGCCTGGTGGGCCGGCCACCCCTCCGTCACCGCCGACCGCGTCGTCGCCGAGGCCGACTCGCTGCTCGCGGCGCTGGCCGCGTCCGTCTCCGGCGCCGACGCCGAGCGCCACACCAGCGCCGTCAAACTCGCCCGCGGCGCCGCGCCCGCCTTCGCCGCCGGACTGCACTGGGGCGCCTGGGAGCGGGCCCTGCGCGGCGGCCAGGAGGCCGCCCGGCTGGCCGGCGCCGTCGCCGAAGAGGCGTACTTCCACCACGAGTTGGGCGTCCTCGCGCTCTGTCGGGGCAGCCTCCAGCGGGCCCGCGCCGAACTGGAGGCGTCCATCGCCCTGCGCGGTGCCCTCGCCGACAAGCGCGGCACGGTCGCGGGCCGCCGAGCCCTCGCGCTCGTCGCCGACCTGACGGGGGAGAGCAGCGCGCCGCTGGAGCTCACCCCGCCGGCGCCCGCCGCGCCCACCCCGGCCCTCGGGTCCGCCTTCGGGGCCGCACCGGGCTCCGCGCCCGGATCGGCGTCCGGCTCCGCGCCCGGGTCGGCGTCCGGCTCCGGCTCCGCGTCCGCGCCCGGGTCGGCGTCCGCATTCGGAGCCGCGCCCGCGGCCGGCAAGTCCGCCGCGCCCGACCCGCTCGCGTCGGGCCTGCCGCGCCGTGACGGGCCCGCCTCGCCGCCGCGCGGCATCCCGGTGGCCGGCCCGCCGACCGGCCCCACCGTCCCGGTGGCCGCGCTCCCGGCCAAGCCCGCCTTCCCGGACCTCGCGCCGCCGACCCCGGCCAAGCCGATGCCCCCGGTGGCCTCCAAGGCGTCCCTCGACGCCTTCGCCTCCTTCGACAAGGAGGCCCCGACGGTCGTCGTCGGCCCGCCGGTCCCGGCCGCGGGGCCCGCCCCGGGGTCCGCCCGGCGCGGCGGCGGCCTGCGGTCCGGCATCCTCACCGGCGCCCGCCGCAACCTGGCCGCCGTCGGCGCGGGCGCCCTGCTCGTCGCCGTACTCGGCACCGTGGTGACCCTCGGCGCCACCTCCGGCAACGGCGACGACACCGGCACCGGCGACCGGGTCACCTCCGACAGCACCGCGACCCAGGACACCACCCAGGACGGCACCGGCGGCGAGACCGAGCCCAGCGAGGGTGCCACCGACAGCCCGAGCGGCCCGGCGTCCCCGGACGCGACCGGCACGGCGAGCCCGAGCGCCACCGGCTCGGCCGGCACCACGACGAGCCCGTCGGCGACGCCGTCGGCGACGGACGGCACACAGCCGACGGCCACGGCGACGACGAAGCCGCCGAAGCCGTCGCCGACGCGGACGGCCAGTCACACGCCCTCGACCTCGCCGACGCCGAGTGAGTCGCCGTCGAATACGCCGAGCGATTCGCCCTCGCCGACCGTTTCACCCAGCGGCACCGCCACCGGCACCAGCTCCTCCACCGTCAGCGGCTCCCCGGCCACCTGACCGGCGCACGCGAAAGGCCCGGGTGCGGTCCACCGCACCCGGGCCTCCGTCGTACCGCCGTACCTGCCGGCGTCAGAACAGCCGCAGCTTGTCGTCCTCGATCCCGCGCAGCGCGTCGTAGTCGAGCACCACGCAGTCGATCCCGCGGTCGTTCGCCAGCACCCGCGCCTGCGGCTTGATCTCCTGCGCCGCGAAGATGCCCTTCACCGGCGCCAGGTGCGGATCGCGGTTGAGCAGCTCCAGGTAGCGGGTCAGCTGCTCCACGCCGTCGATCTCGCCGCGCCGCTTGATCTCCACCGCGACCGTCGCCCCGTCGGCGTCCCGGCACAGGATGTCGACCGGGCCGATCGCCGTCGGGTACTCGCGGCGGACCAGCGTCCACCCCTCGCCCAGGGTCTCGATGCGGTCCGCGAGCAGCTCCTGGAGGTGCGCCTCGACGCCGTCCTTGATGAGGCCCGGGTCCACACCCAGCTCGTGCGAGGAGTCGTGGAGGATCTCCTCCATCGTGATGATCAGTTTCTCGCCCGCTTTGTTGATCACGGTCCAGGTGCCCGCCTCACCGTCGACACCCTCCTTCAGGGTGCACGGCGGCGACATCCAGTTCAGCGGTTTGTACGCCCGGTCGTCCGCGTGGATCGAGACGCTGCCGTCGGCCTTCACCAGGATCAGACGGGGAGCGGAGGGCAGGTGGGCCGTGAGCCGACCGGCGTAGTCCACGGAACAACGGGCAATGACGAGACGCATGGTCCGCAACGCTACAAGACGGACGCCGTCCGGCGCGATTCGGGCGCCGGCGGGGCGCCGCCGACCGCCCGCCGACCGCCCGGCGCACGCCGGGGATGCGCCCAACAACCGTCACTTATCGGCCGGTTGTATGCCCATTCTCCTGGTGCGGGCCCGACCCGGCGCTTACCGTGGAGGACAGGAGGTCGTCGCCCGTGCACGCTGCGTGCGCGCCGCCGGCCCCTGTCCCTGCCCGCAAGACCCCGCCCGTCGGGGTCGCGAGAGGAGAACCCATGTCGCTCGACGTCTCACCGGCGCTGTTGGCACAGGCCGAGCGAGGCGAGGTCGACGAAGCCGATTTCGTCGACTGCGTCCGGACCTCCCTGCCCTACGCATGGGAGATGATCAGTTCTCTGGTGGCACAGCTGAAGGTCGACGGCGGAGAGTTCGCCGACAACCAGACGCCGCCGCCGAATGAGCAGGCACGTGGTCAGCTGCTGCGCGCTCTCGCGAGCGATGCCATCCGTGGTGCGCTGCAGCGGCACTTCGGGGTGCGACTCGCCTTCCAGAACTGCCACCGGGTGGCGGTCTTCCCCCTGGACCCCTCGGTGGACGAGCGGCTCGCCCGCTTCACCTCCGTACGGGGGCAGCTCCTCAACCAGTCGCCGGAACTGCGCGACTGCTGACAGACAGGCCCGGTGCCGCCGCCCCGCGTCGCGGGAGAGCACGACTGATGCGGGAGCGGCGACACGGTCTCTTTACGGCCATTCTCATCCGTCATATGTCACCCGTCCCGGGCCCCGGGTCACCCGAGCAGCGGGAGCACCTCGGCGCCGAGCCGCCGGACGTTCTCCTCCGTGGCCGCGAGGTCGCCGGAGCCCTCGGCGAGCAGCGCGAAGCGGCTGATGCCCGTGCGCTCGGCGGTCGCCGCGAGCCGGTCCGCCGCGAGCCTCGGCGTGCCGACCGGGTGCAGCCCGCACAGCAGCTCGGTGTACGCGACGGGGTCGCGCATCACGCGATGCCGGCCGTCCACCGTCACATGGGCGTCGAGCCCCTGCTTCAACCAGCCCGGCATCGCCTTCACCAGCGCCTCCGCCGCCTCCGGGGCGCGGTCCGCGAGCTGGACCACCCCGGCCGACACATGACCGGCGCCGATCCGCGCGATCTCGTCCGGGTCCCGCCCGGCCTCCCGGGCGCACCGCTCCCAGCACGCCACCATCTCGGCCTTGTCCTCGTCGCCGCAGTGCATGCCGAGCAGCATCGGCAGCCCGCGCTCGGCGGCGAGCCGCACGCTCTTCGGCGAGGTGCAGGCGACCAGGACCTCGGGGGACTCCGGCCCGCCGATCAGCTCGCCGGGCGCCGGGACGACCGCCACCTCGCGGAAAGCGAATCGTTCCCCCTGAGCCCCGTCGGCGCCGACCCGCTGCTCGGTCAGCCAGCGCAGGAGCAGGTCGAGCGATTCGGGGAAGCCCTGCTCGTACGCCCGAAGACCCGCGCCGAAGACCTCCAGGTCGACCCAGGGACCGCCCCGGCCCACCCCGAGGGTGAACCGGCCGCCCGAGACCAGGTGCAGCAGCGCCGCCTGCTCGCCGAGCGCCACCGGGTGCGCGCTCGGCAGCACGCTGACGGCCGTGCCGACCCGGATCCGGCGGGTCCGGCCGAGCAGCAGCGCGGCCAGGGTGACGGCCGACGGGCACACCCCGTACGGCACGAAGTGGTGCTCGGCCAGCCAGACGGAGTCGAGCCCCGCCTCCTCGGCGACCTCGGCCGTCCGCACCGCCCGGTGCAGCGCCTCCTGTTGACCCTGGCCCGGGAACTGGGCGGCCAGGACGAACGTACCCACGCGCATCACGCTTCTGCCTCCTCGCGGCCGGCGCGTCTCCCCCTCGGAGCTGCTCCTCGGAGGTCCCCCGGTGAACCCCTCGTACCGGCATCAACGCCTGACACGTGCCATAGGCAACGGCCGAACATGAAGTTCTTGCGATTTTCCGCTGATCGCCCATGGGCGGGTTCGGAGTCACCCCGTCGCGCGCCGTACGCTGGACGGAACCGTCCGTGTTCCCGTCCCCAGTGAGGTGTAGAAGTGTCCCCGCGCCACAACCGCTCCCGCGGAGCCGCGAAGCCGGCACGGCAGGACGACCAGGGCGACCGGTACGGCGGTGTGCAGAACACCGAGACCTGGCAGGGCGAGGAGTGGTTCGTCCGCCATGTCGCCGGGGCCAGCTCGCCCGGGAAGCGCTACCGCTGCCCCGGCTGCGACCAGGAGATCCCGCCCGGCGCCCCGCACGTCGTGGCCTGGCCGGAGTATGGCGGCGTCGACGACCGCCGGCACTGGCACAAGGCGTGCTGGAACGCGAAGGACCGCCGCACCACGCGGGTGCAGCGGTCCCGTAACGCGCCTCGTCACTGACCTCGGTCAGACATCCCGGTTGTTCAGCAGCGCGTACGCGCCGCCGAGCACCGCGGCCGCCAGCCCGGCCAGGATCAGCACGGGCTCCCAGCCGGCCGGGCCCTGGTCGTTGAACGGCGCGGTCTCGCTGTACAGCGCGATCATCTGCGAGGGGATCGCGTACGTGAACAGCGCCTGCTGCACCGAGTGCAGCGCGGGGTTGAACATGAAGAGCGCCGCCACCAGCGGCAGCAGCAGCACGCCGATCATCACCGTGATCGCGCCCGCCGAGTGCCGCATGATCGCGCCGACGCCCATCGCGATCAGCCCGAGCAGCGCCAGGAACAGGCCCGCGCCGAGCGTGGCCCGCAGCCACTCGCCGGCGGTCGGCCGCGGGGCGTCGAGCATGCCGACCTGGATCGCGCCGACCACCGCCGCGAGCACCGTGACGAGCGAGAAGACCAGCAGGAAGAAGACGATCGCCTTCGCCGTGAGCACCCTGGACCGGCTGGGGCAGGCGGTCAGCGTCGTACGGATCATGCCCGTGCCGAACTCCGAGCTGATCGTGAGCACGCCGAGGGTCATCACGCAGATCGAGGCCGGCAGCATGCCGAAGAAGCCCATGCCGAGCGCGGACTGCTCCGCCTCCGAGGTGTCCGTGGTGCCGGCGACCGCGGCCACGGCGAGGCCGATGCCCAGCATCAGCAGCATCATGACCCCCAGCGTCCACACCGTGGAGCGCACCGAGCGGATCTTGGTCCACTCGGAGGCGAGCGCGTCACCGAGGTGCGCCTTGCGGACCGGGATGGGGGAGACGTAGGCGTACGGGGACGGAGTGGGCGCGGTCATCGGGCGTCCTCGGGGTTCTGCGGGGCCTGGGCCTGGGGCTGCTGCTGTGCGGCCTGCGGTGCCTGCGGGGGCTGCTGCGGGGTGGCGTACGGGTTCTGTCCGGGCGGCGGCGGGGCGTACCAGCCCTGCTGCGGCACCTCCGGGATCTCGTACCCGGGCTGCTGCGGATGCGGCAGCTGGTGCGGCGGCAGCGGCGGCTGGAGGTGGGCGAGCCGGTCGTCGGTGGAGCGGTAGTCCACGGCGCCCTGCGTCAGCCGCATGTACGCCTCCTCCAGCGACGCCTGGTGCGGGGAGAGCTCCCACAGCCGCACGTCCGCCCCGTGCGCCAGGTCGCTGATCCGCGGCAGCGCGAGACCGGTCACCCGCAGCGCCCCGTCCGGCTCCGGCATCACCTGGCCGCCGGCCTCGGTGAGCACGGCCGTCAGCTTCTCCCGCTGCTGCGGCTCGGTCTGCGGGGTGCGCACCCGGGCGAAGTCCGAGGAGTTCGCCGCGATGAAGTCCGTCACGCTCATGTCGGCGAGCAGCTGGCCGCGGCCGATCACGATCAGATGGTCGGCCGTGAGCGCCATCTCGCTCATCAGGTGGCTGGACACGAAGACCGTCCGGCCCTCGGCGGCCAGCTTCTTCATCAGGTTGCGCACCCAGAGGATGCCCTCCGGGTCGAGCCCGTTGACCGGCTCGTCGAAGAGCAGCACCTGCGGGTCGCCGAGCAGCGCCGCCGCGATCCCGAGCCGCTGCCCCATGCCGAGCGAGAAGCCCTTGGAGCGGCGCCTGGCCACGTCCTGCAGACCCACGACGCCCAGCACCTCGTCCACCCGCTGCGCCGGGATGCCGGCCAGCTGGGCGAGGGAGAGGAGGTGGTTGCGGGCGCTGCGGCCGCCGTGCACGGCCTTGGCGTCGAGCAGCGCGCCGACCTGCCGGGGCGCGTTCGGCAGCTGCCGGAACGGGTGCCCGCCGATCGTCACGTGCCCGGCCGTCGGCCGGTCCAGGCCGAGGATCATCCGCATGGTCGTGGACTTGCCGGAGCCGTTGGGCCCGAGGAAGCCCGTGACATGGCCGGGCCTCACCTGGAAGGAAAGGTTGTACACGGCCGTCTTGGCGCCGTAGCGCTTCGTCAGGCCGACTGCCTCGATCATTCTTGTGGCCCCATCGACAGGTCAGGTCGTCGTCGGGGCATGACGGCCTAGGCCGGAGCCCCCCGTACGAGCGAAGAGCTTATCCAGCCGTTTACGGTTCCGGCGAAGCGGAATCGTGACCTGCGGCGCGGCCGAAGCCGCGCCGGGGCCCGGCATCGGCCGGTCACGCGTCCCGCTTCTTCAGCACCAGATAGCCGCCGAGCAGCGCCGCCGCCACCCAGATCAGCATGATCCCGAGCCCGCCCCACGGGCCGTACGGCGCCTTCTCCGAGTTCATGGCGTTGGGGACGACCCGCATGATCTTCGAGCCGGCCTGGTCCGGGAAGTAGCGGGCCACCTCCTTGGCCTTCGGCACGGCCGACAGGATCTGCGAGACCAGGAAGAAGAACGGCACGAGGATGCCGAGCGACAGCATCGAGGAGCGCAGCATCGCCGCCACGCCCATGGAGAAGATCGCGATCAGGCCCATGTAGAGCCCGCCGCCGATCACCGCCCGCAGCACGTTGTCGGCACCGATGGAGGTCCGGTGCGTGCCGAGCAGCGACTGCCCCAGGAAGAAGGCGAGGAAGCTCGTCGCGAGCCCCACCAGGAGCGCGAGCGCGCCCGCCACCGCGATCTTCGAGAAGAGGAAGGTCGCGCGCTGGGGCACGGCGGCCAGCGAGGTGCGGATCATGCCGGAGGAGTACTCGGTCCCCACCACCAGGACGCCGAAGACCACCATCGCCAACTGCCCCAGGATCATCCCGTAGAAGCTGACCAGGGTCGGGTCGAAGGTGGCCCTCTCGACCTCCCGCATGTCGTCGTAGGTGGCGTTCGTCAGCGCGCACAGCGCCGCGCCCATCGCCACCGTCACGAGGAGTGCGCTGGCGAGCGTCCACACCGTCGAGGACACCGTCCGGATCTTGGTCCACTCCGACTGGAGGACCGCGGCTGCCGCTGCCATCTACCGTGCTCCCTCGAAGTCCTCGTCGCCGAAGCTCTCGCCCCAGCGGGACCCGGACGCGGGCCCGCCGTCGTGCACGTCAGTGCCGTGCGCGTGGTACTCCACCGCGGCCGCCGTCATCTGCATGAACGCCTCTTCGAGCGAGGCCTGCTGAGCGCTCAGTTCGTGCAGCACGATGTGGTTCGCCGCGGCCAGCTCGCCCAGTTTCTCCGTCGTCGTCCCGTCCACCTCCAGGACCCCGCCGGCCGTCTCGACCGCCAGGAACCCGTTGGTGTGCAGCACGTCCCGCAGCCGCTCCTGCTGCGGCGAGCGGAGCCGTACGTAACTCCGGGAATTCTGCTGGACGAAATCCGCCATCGACGTGTCTGCCAGCAGCTTTCCCTGCCCGATGACGATCAGATGATCGGCCGTCAACGCCATTTCACTCATCAGATGACTCGAAACGAAGATCGTCCGGCCTTCCGCGGCAAGTGCCTTCATCAGATTGCGGATCCAGTGAATTCCCTCGGGGTCCAGACCATTGACGGGTTCGTCGAACATCAGGATCTCCGGGTCGCCGAGCAGCGCCGACGCGATTCCCAGCCGCTGCCCCATGCCCATCGAGAAGCCCTTCGACTTCTTCCGCGCGACCGCCGTCAGACCCACCAGTTCGAGCACCTCGCCGACCCGCCGCCGCGGGATCCGGTTCGACTGGGCCAGGCACAGCAGGTTGTTGTACGCGGAGCGGCCGCCGTGCATCGCCTTGGCGTCGAGCAGCGCCCCGATGTACTTCAGCGGCTCCCGCAGCTCGCGGTAGTGCTTCCCGTCGATCCGCACCGTGCCGCTCGTCGGGTTGTCCAGGTCGAGCATCATCCGCATCGTCGTCGACTTGCCCGCGCCGTTGGGCCCCAGGAAGCCGGTGACCACCCCCGGCCGCACCGTGAAGGTGAGGTGGTCGACCGCGGTCTTCGATCCGAAGCGTTTGGTGAGGCCCTCCAGCTCGATCATGCGTACAACCTAAGGGCACGCGAAACCCCCCGCCACCGGAGTGACAGGGGGTTTTCGCGGAGCCGGTGCGCCGTCGCGACGTCAGGGGGTCAGCACGACGACGGCCGATGCGGCAGGGGCGTCAGCGCGTCTGCTGCGCCGGGACGCCCGCGGTGCGCTCCTCGTCCAGCGGGGAGCCGGCCGCCGCCACCGCGGCACCGGTCAGCGTGGCCAGCATCTCGCGGACGTTGGTCAGCTGCGCGTTGATGGAGTCGCGGCGGTTCGTCAGCGCCGCGAGCTCGCGCTCCGATTCCGAGCGGATCCGGTCCGCCTTGGCGTTCGCGTCGGCCACGATGTCCTCGGCCTGGCGCTGCGCGGTCTCCACCGTCTGGCGGGCCCGGCGCTCCGCGTCCGTACGCAGCTTCTCGGCCTCCAGGCGCAGCTGCTCCGCCCGGTGCTCGATCTCCGCCAAGCGCTTCTCCGCCTTCGCCTGACGCGAGGCCAGGTCGCGCTCCGACTGCTCGCGGCGCTTGGCCAGGTTGGTCTCGAAGTCCGCGGCGGCCTGGGCGGCCTTGGCGCGGGTCTCCTCGAAGAGGGCGTCGGCCTCCTCGCGCTTCGACTGCGCGTCCTTCTGGGCCTCGGCACGCAGCGAGTTGGCCTCGCCCTGGGCCTTCTCGACGATCCGGACGCCCTCGTCCTCGGCCTTCGACTTGCGCTCGGCCGCGAACGCCTCCGCGTCGTTGCGGACCTGCTGGGCGGCCGACTCGGCCAGCTCACGGTGCTGCTCGGCGGCGCGACGGGCCTCCTCGCGCAGGTCCTTCGCCTCCTCCTCGGCGAGCCGCAGGATCTTCTCGACGCGGGCGCCGAGACCGGCGTACGACGGCTCCGCGTCGGACACCTGGGCCTGGGCGTTCTGCGTCTCGAGGTGGAGTTCCTCGATGCGCTTTTCCAGAGAGGTGATTCGGGCCAGAGCACTGTCACGGTCGGCGACGAGCTTGGTAATGCGGTCGTCCACCTGACCGCGGTCGTAACCACGCCGCACGAGCTCGAAGCCGAAGGGGGAGGAAGTGTCGCTCATGGGGTTCCTGTCGAATGAGACCGGTGAGGTGTTAGAGGGAATCCTAGGGGTCGAAGCGGCGTGTCATCGAGCGTATGCCCGTTTGATCTGGAGAATGTCCAGCCTTTTGAGTGGCTAGCTCTCGGAGGACTTGCCACCCGAACGAGTGGCCCCCGCGGACGCGCCCGTCTTGAGGCCGTCCTTCGCGCCACTGCCCGGCGCCTCGAAAGACTCCAACGCCTCCAGGACGTCCTGGACACGGGAGATCTCGGCATTGATGTCCTGGCGCCTGCGGGTCAGCATGTCCAGCTCGCGCTTGCCGTCGGTGACCGTCTTCTCGGCCTCCGCCACCGCGTCCGCCTTGATCTTCTCCGCCTCCGCGACGAGCCGGGCCTTTTTCTGCTCGGCCTCCTTCAGGAGCCCCTCGGCCTTCTTCACGGCCGCGATCCGGACCTTGCTGGCCTCCGAACTCGCCTCCGAGATCATCTCCTTGGCCTTCTCCTCGGCCTCGGCCTTCTGCTCCTCCGCGGCCTTGACCAGCTTGTCGACGCGCTCGCCGGCCGACTTCATCTGCTCGGCGGTCTCGCGCCGCGCCCGCTCGTGGAGTTCCTCGATCTCGCTCTCGATGCGGCCCCGCAGCTCCTCCGCCCGCTCCCTTATGGCGGTGGCGTCACTGCGCGCCCCGACGAGCAGCTCGTCGGCGTCCGTACGGGCCTTCTCCACCAGGGTGTTGCCCTCGATGGTCGCCTCGGCGACGATCCGCTCGGCCTCCTTGCGGGCCGCGCCGACCATCGTGTCCGCCTGCTCCTCCGCCTCGGTGGTGGCGCGCAGCGCCTCCTCCTGGGCCTTGGTCATCAGCTGGTCGGCCTGCTCGGCCGCGTCCGCGCGCTTCTTCGCGCCGGCCTCGCGGGCCTCGTCGAGCGTGCGGTCGGCCTCGGCGCGCGCCTCGGAACGCATCTCCTCGGCCGCGGCCTCGGCGTCCGCCCTGACCTTGGCGGCCTCGACGGCGATCCGCTCGGCCTCCGCCGTCGCCTCCGCGACGAGGGCCTCGGCGGCCTGCCGGGCCTCTTCGAGGACCTCCTCGGCCTCGACGCCGATCCGCTCCGCCTCCGTACGGGCCTCGCCGATGAGCGTGTCCGCCTGCTCGGCGCCGTCCGCGCGCCGCTTGTCCGCGGCCTTGCGGGCCTCGTCCAGGATCCGGTCGGCGTCCGCGAGCGCGGCACTGCGCAGCGCCTGCGCGTGCGCCTCGCCGTCCACCTTGACCTGCTCGGCCTCGGCCCGCAGCCGGGCCGCCTCCTGCTCGGTCGCGTCCAGGAGTTCGGCGGCCTCGGTGGTGAGCCGTTCGGCCTCCGCCGCCGCCTCGCTGATGAGGGTGTCGGCCTGTTCGGCGGCGTCGGCACGGCGCTTGTCGGCGGCCTTGCGGGCCTCGTCGAGGACCTGTTCGGCGTCGGCGCGCGCGGCGGCGCGCAGGGCCTCGGCCTCGGCTTCGCCGTCGGCCTTGACCTGCTCGGCCTCGGTGACGAGTTCGGCCGCTTCCGCGGTGAGCCGTTCGGCCTCCGCCGCCGCCTCGGTGATGAGGGTGTCGGCCTGTTCGGCGGCGTCGGCACGGCGCTTGTCGGCGGCCTTGCGGGCCTCGTCCAGGACCTGCTCGCCGTCGGCGCGCGCGGCGGCGCGCAGGGCCTCGGCCTCGGCTTCGCCGTCGGCCTTGACCTGCTCGGCCTCGGTGACGAGTTCGGCCGCTTCCGCG
>NZ_JBSGIW010000109.1:0-23082 GCF_053605265.1 Streptomyces sp. NPDC003943
AGAGCGCCTGCATGGCATGCAGGAGGTCAGGAGTTCAATTCTCCTTAGCTCCACAAAAGGAAGCGGGCCATCCGATTCGGATGGCCCGCTTCTTCGTGCGTCCGGCCGCCGGAACGCCGATGCGGCCCGATCGGGCCCTGCGGTACCCTGACGCCATGCGTGCCGTACGCCTTCTGCTTAGCGGGCCGCGCTGATCAGTCCCGACGGATGAACATCCGGTCGGCATCGGCGCGGCGTCCCCTCCTGTGCGAGGGGATTTTTCATTTCGTGGCAGTGCTGGCAGTGGGCAGAGACGATCGATGGAGCTTCAAGGATCATGACCGAGATCAACACGGCTGCCGAGACGGCGGCCCCGCATCGCTACACGGCGACCATGGCCGCCGACATCGAGGCACGCTGGCAGGACGCCTGGGACGCCGAGGGCACCTACGAGGCCCCGAACCCCACCGGCGACCTCGCCGGGGACGCGGCCGTCGCGGCCCGCCCCAAGAAGTTCATCATGGACATGTTCCCGTACCCGTCGGGCGCGGGCCTGCACGTCGGCCACCCGCTGGGCTACATCGCCACCGACGTCTTCGCCCGCCACGCGCGCATGACCGGGCACAACGTCCTGCACACCCTGGGCTTCGACGCCTTCGGCCTGCCGGCCGAGCAGTACGCCGTGCAGACCGGCACCCACCCGCGGGTGTCCACCGAGGCCAACATGGAGAACATGAAGGCCCAGCTGCGCCGGCTGGGCCTGGGCCACGACAAGCGCCGGTCGTTCGCCACGATCGACCCGGAGTACTACAAGTGGACCCAGTGGATCTTCCTGCAGATCTTCAACTCCTGGTACGACGACGAGGCCAAGCAGGCCCGTCCGATCGCCGAGCTGGTCGAGCGGTTCGAGAACGGCACCCGTGAGGTCCCCGGAGGCCGTGACTGGAGCGCCCTGAGCGCCGTCGAGCGCGCCGAGGTCCTGGGCGAGTACCGCCTGGCGTACGCCTCCGACGCGCCGGTCAACTGGTGCCCCGGCCTGGGCACCGTCCTGGCCAACGAGGAGGTCACCGCCGACGGGCGCTCCGAGCGCGGCAACTTCCCCGTCTTCAAGGCCAAGCTGCGCCAGTGGAACATGCGCATCACCGCCTACGCGGACCGCCTGCTGGACGACCTGGACGCGCTGGACTGGCCCGAGGCCATCAAGCTGCAGCAGCGCAACTGGATCGGCCGCTCCGAGGGCGCCCGCGTCGACTTCCAGGTCGGCGACACCGGCGCCATCACCGTCTTCACCACTCGCCAGGACACCCTGTTCGGCGCCACCTACATGGTGCTGGCCCCCGAGCACGACCTGGTCGAGAAGATCGTCCCGGCCGCCTGGCCCGAGGGCACCCACGAGGTGTGGACCGGCGGCCACGCCACCCCGGCCGAGGCCGTCGACGCGTACCGCAAGCAGGCCGCGTCCAAGTCCGACGTCGAGCGGCAGGCCGAGGCCAAGGAGAAGACCGGCGTCTTCACCGGCGCCTACGCGACCAACCCGGTCAGCGGCGAGCAGGTCCCCGTCTTCATCGCCGACTACGTCCTGATGGGCTACGGCACCGGCGCGATCATGGCCGTCCCGGCGCACGACGCCCGTGACTTCGCCTTCGCGCGCGCCTTCGAGCTGCCGATGCGCTGCGTCGTCGAGCCGAGCGACGACCGCGGCACCGACCCGTCGACGTGGGACGACGCCTTCTCCTCCTACGAGGCCAAGCTGATCAACTCCTCCAACGAGGACGTGGCGCTGGACGGCCTGGGCGTCGTCGACGCCAAGGCGAAGATCACCGCCTGGCTGGCCGACCGCGGCATCGGCGAGGGCACCGTCAACTTCCGCCTGCGCGACTGGCTGTTCAGCCGCCAGCGCTACTGGGGCGAGCCCTTCCCGATCGTCTACGACGAGGACGGCGTCGCCCACTCGCTGCCCGAGTCGATGCTGCCGCTGGAGCTGCCGGAGGTCGAGGACTACTCGCCGCGCACCTTCGACCCGGACGACGCGGACACCCAGCCGGAGACCCCGCTCTCCCGCAACGAGGACTGGGTCAACGTCACCCTGGACCTGGGCGACGGCCCGAAGAAGTACCGCCGCGAGACCAACACCATGCCCAACTGGGCCGGTTCCTGCTGGTACGAGCTGCGCTACCTGGACCCGCACAACAGCGAGAAGCTGGTCGACCCGGCCATCGAGCAGTACTGGATGGGCCCGCGCGAGGGCATGCCCACCGGCGGTGTCGACCTGTACGTCGGCGGCGCCGAGCACGCCGTGCTGCACCTGCTGTACGCGCGCTTCTGGTCCAAGGTCCTGTTCGACCTGGGCCACGTCTCCTCCGCCGAGCCGTTCCACAAGCTCTACAACCAGGGCATGATCCAGGCGTTCGTCTACCGCGACGCCCGCGGCATCGCCGTCCCGGCCGCCGAGGTCGAGGAGCGCGACGGCGCGTTCTACTACCAGGGCGAGAAGGTCAGCCGCGTCCTGGGCAAGATGGGCAAGTCCCTGAAGAACGCCGTCACCCCGGACGAGATCTGCTCCGAGTACGGCGCCGACACGCTGCGCCTGTACGAGATGGCCATGGGCCCGCTGGACGTCTCCCGCCCCTGGGACACGCGTGCGGTCGTCGGCCAGTACCGGCTGCTGCAGCGCCTGTGGCGCAACATCGTCGACGAGACGACCGGTGAGGTCACCGTCGTCGACGAGCCGGCCGACGAGGACACCCTGCGCGCCCTGCACAAGGCCATCGACGGGGTCTCGCAGGACATGGTCGCGATGCGCTTCAACACCGCCATCGCCAAGATCACCGAGCTGAACAACCACCTGACCAAGTCCGGCGGCGCGCTGTCCCGGCCGGTCGCCGAGCAGCTGGTGCTGCTGGTCGCCCCGCTGGCCCCGCACATCGCCGAGGAGCTGTGGCGCCGACTGGGCCACACCGAGTCGGTCGTCCACCAGGACTTCCCGGTCGCCGACCCGGCCTACGTCGTGGACGAGACCGTGACCTGCGTCGTCCAGATCAAGGGCAAGGTCAAGGCCCGCCTGGAGGTCTCCCCGTCGATCACCGACGCCGACCTGGAGGCGCTGGCCCTGGCCGCCCCGGCCGTGGTCGCCGCGCTGGGCGGCGCGGAGATCCGCAAGGTGATCGTCCGCGCGCCGAAGCTGGTCAACATCGTCGCCGGCTGACGCCGGGCCGCCCGTGAGGCGGTTCCCCTAGGGGACGAGTAGGGGCAGGTTGGGGGTTCCACTGGAACCGTCGGCCTGCCCCTTCCGTTTACGGTGGAAGAACCACAACCGAGGCTGGAGGGGCGAAGCACATGGAAGCCGCGATCACGATCATGGCGTTGCTTTTCGTCGCTCTCGTGGCGCTCGGTGTCTACGCCACGGTGAAGGTCGCCAAGGCGGCCAAGCGCGGCGTCGACCGCACCCTCGACCACGCTCGGCGCACCGTCGAGGACACCACGCTGCGCGCCAAGAGCTTCGGCCAGGGCGGGGTCGCCGGCGAGCTGGCACAGCTGCGGCTGGCGCTGCGCACCTCGATGCGCGCCACGCAGGACGCCCTGCACGCGGGCGTAGCCGAGGACGCCTCCCTCAAGGAGTCCCTGGACCTCTTCCACCGGCTCAGCGGCCACGGCCGCGAGCTTGACGAGGACCTCAAGCGGCTCGAGCGCGAGCCGGACCGGGCGCACACCGCGACCCAGCTGCCGGACCTCCGCCGGCGCACCGAACAGATCACCCACTCCGCCGACGCCCTGCGCTTCGCCGCCCGGGACCGGGCCCGCAAGTTCGCCGCAGACGACCTGGACTCGCTGAGCGCCCAGATCGACATGGAGGCGGGCGCGCTGCGGCACTGGACCGCCGCCGATGCGGCCGGTGACGGCGCGCGCGAGGGCAAGGCATCGGACGCGGGCCCGGGTGGTCCGGCGGCCGCCGGGACGGCCGGGCAGGCGCAGGCCATCACCGGGCCTGATCCGCGCGCCGCGGCCTACCCCTGGGAGAAGTCGGCCCGGCCCGAGAAGACCACCGGCTGAGGGCCTGCTTCGGGACGTCCGGGTCGTGACGGGAGGTCCCGAGGGCGGGGCCGGGCTGCCGGGCGGCGGCCCCGGCGGGTAACCTCCCGCTCATGTCCCGGCATGTCGCGATCGTCACCGATTCCACGGCCTACCTGCCCCCCCAGGCAATGGAGCGGCACGCCATCACCGCCGTTCCGCTCACCGTCGTCATCGGCGACCGCGCGCTGGAGGAGGGCACCGAGATCTCGGCCCGCTCGCTCGCGGAGGCGCTGCAGAAGCGGCGCTCGGTGACCACCTCGCGGCCCGCCCCCGAGGTCTTCGCCGCCACCTACCGAGCCGCCGCCGAGGCGGGCGCCGACGGCATCGTCTCGCTGCACCTGTCCGGCGAGTTCTCCGGCACGTACGACGCGGCCGTGCTCGCCGCCAGGGACGCCCCCGTGCCCGTACGGGTCGTCGACACCCGGATGGTCGGGATGGCTCTCGGCTTCTGCGCCCTGGCGGCGGCGGAGGTCGTGGAGGCGGGCGGCTCGCTCGACGAGGCCGTGGCGGCCGCCGAGAAGCGGGCCGAGAGCACCTCCGCCTACTTCTACGTCGACACCCTCGACTACCTGCGCCGTGGCGGGCGCATCGGCGCCGCGCAGGCCCTCCTCGGCTCCGCGCTGGCCGTGAAGCCGCTCCTCGAACTCGAGGGCGGGCGGATCGAGCTGCGCGAGAAGGTGCGTACGGCTTCCAAGGCCATCGCCCGGCTCGAGGAGATCGCCGTCGAGCGGGCCGGAAGCGGGCCCGTCGACGTGGCCGTGCACCACCTCGCCGCGCCCGAACGGGCCGCCGTCCTGGCCGAGCGGCTGCACGAACGCCTGCCGGGCATCGAGGACCTCCAGGTCACCGAGGTCGGCGCGGTCATCGGCGCGCACACCGGGCCGGGGCTGCTCGCGGTCGTCGTCTCGCCGCGCTGACGGTCCCCGAGGGCGTTCAAACCGCTCGGGAGGGTGACGGAGTTATCCACAACCGGGCGGCTGTCCACAGAAGTTGAGGCGTCCCGGCACGGCCGGGTTCCGGTCCCTACCGTCGGATCCATGACTCTTCGCACAGACATCGGATCACGACGCGGCGCGGCAACGAGCGGACCCGGCCGGGCGCCCGGTTCGGACGGCCGCTCCAGGCAGCGCACGAGGGCGGCACGCCACGGGAGGCATGCGGCAGGGGCGGTCTCGGAGGCGGTACGGCGCCGGGGCGAGGCGCTGTTCCCGGCGACGGCCGCGACGGCGGCCACGGCGGCCCCGCCGGAGCCCCGCGTGGCCACGCCCGCGCCCGCACCCGCACCCGCACTTCCTCTGTCCTCACCTGCGCCGCTGCCTCCGCCTTTGCCACCGGCGGACCCACCGGACCCACCGGACCCACCGGGCGCGCCGGCACCACCGGGCCCGCCGGGGATCCGTACCCGGGAGCGGTTACGGCTCGCGCTGCGCGAGCGGATGCCGCTGTGGGTGCAGTCCCGGTGCGGGCTGGAACGGCGCTCGCTGGGCGCCCTCGCGGTGGTCCTGGTGGTGGCCGCCGGGGGAGCGGGGATCTACTTCTGGACCGGACGGCCCCAGCAGGTCAGGGCGCCCGAGGTGGTGGTGGCGGCGCGGCCGCTGCCCGAGGCGGGGCCCATGCTGCCGGAGTCCGCAGCCCCGTCGCCGACCGCCGCGGCCGCCGCGAGCGCGGTGGTCGTGGTGGACGTCGGCGGCAAGGTGCGCAGGCCCGGGGTGTTCACCCTGCCGGCCGGGTCCCGGGTCACCGACGCGCTGCGCGTGGCGGGCGGCATCCGCCCGGGCACGGACCTGACGGGCCTCAACCGGGCCCGGGTCCTGATGGACGGCGAGCAGGTCGTGGTCGGGCTCCCGGCCGGGGCCGCTCCGGCGGGCGGCGTGGCCGCCGGCCCCGGCGGGGCTCTGGGGCCGCCGGGTCCCGCCAGTCCGCTGAGCCTCAGCACCGCGACCGTGGAACAGCTCGACGCGCTGCCCGGGGTCGGCCCGGTCCTCGCCCGCCATATCGTCGAGCACCGGACGGAGCACGGGGGTTTCCGTTCGGTCGCCGAACTGCGGGACGTCAACGGGATCGGCGAGCGCCGGTTCGCGGATCTCGCGCCGCTGGTCAGGCCATGAGCGGGGACGACCGCCCGGCGGCGCCGTGGGACGAGGGGCCCGCCGATCTGCGGCTCGTCCCGCCGGCTCTCGCCGCGTGGGGCGGGGCGGCCCTCGCGGTGGGCGTCGCCGGTTGGTGGACGGTCGGAGGCGTGCTGCTCTGCCTGGGCGGGGCCGCGCTGCTCCTGCTGCCGGCCGCACGGGGCGGACTGCGGGCGACCGCCTGCGCCGGAGTGCTGCTGTGCGCGGCCGCCGGAGCCGCGTCCGGCGCTCTGCACGCGGCGGACCTGCGGCGCGGCCCGGTGCCCGGACTCGCCCGCGAGGGCGGCCGGGTGGCGGTCGACCTGACGGTCACCGCCGACCCCCGGCTCACCCGGCCGAAGGTGCGCGGCAGCCGGGCGACCCCGGTGCTCGTGGTCGTCGAGGGCGAGGTGACCCGGGTCGAGGACCGCGACCGCGCGGTGCACCGGACGCGGGCGCCGGTCATGCTGCTCGTCCCCGCGCGAGACGGGCCGGGGGAGGGGCGGCGGGACTGGCAGGCGCTGCTGCCCTCGACCCGGATCGCGGTGACCGGACGGCTCGCCCCGGCACGGGGCGGGGACCCGTTCGCCGCCGTGCTGCGGGCTGACGGCGACGGACCGCCACGGATCACCGGGCCGCCCAGCGCGCTCCAGCGCACGGCGGGGGAGCTGCGCGCCGGGCTGCGCCGGGCGACGGAGGGCCTCGCGCCGGACGCGCGGGCGCTGCTGCCGGGCCTGGTGGTGGGCGACACGTCACGGATCGAGCCCGAGCTGAAGGAGGCGTTCGAGGCGACGGATCTCACTCATCTCCTCGCCGTCTCGGGTTCGAACCTCACGGTCGTGCTGCTGCTCCTCATCGGCCGGCCGGGCACCGCGCAGCGCGCCGAGCGGGGCGGGCTCGCTCCGAGGATCGGCATGTCGTTGCGGGTCACGGCGCTCGCCGGGGGCGGGCTGACGCTCGCGTTCGTCGTGGTGTGCCGCCCCGACCCGAGCGTGCTGCGCGCGGCGGCGTGCGGGCTGGTCACCCTGCTCGCGCTCGCGACCGGCCGGCGCCGTTCGCTGATCCCGGCGCTCGCCGCGGTGGCGCTCGGCCTGGTGCTCTACGACCCGTGGCTGGCGCGGAGTTACGGCTTCCTGCTCTCGGTCCTGGCCACCGGGGCGCTGCTCACGGTCGCCCCGCGCTGGAGCGAGGCGCTGCGGCGGCGCGGGGTGCCGGGCAGGATCGCCGAGGCGCTGGGGGCGACGCTCGCGGCGCAGGCGGTGTGCGCGCCGGTCGTGGTGGTCTTCGCGGCCCGGATGAGTCTGGTCGCGGTGCCCGCCAATCTGCTCGCGGAGCCCGCGGTGGCACCGGCCACGGTCCTCGGCTTCGCCGTCCTCGGTCTCGCGCCGCTGTGGCCGGGGGCCGCCGAGGCGGTGGCGCGGATCGCGGCCTGGCCGGCCGGGTGGATCGCGACGGTGGCCCGCACGGGCGCGGGACTGCCGGGCGCGGAGACGGCCTGGCCGGACGGCTGGTGGGGCGGCCTGCTGCTCGCGCTGCTCACCGGGCTCGCGATGCTCGCCGTACGGGGGCTGCCGTACCGGCGGTGGCTCGGCGCGGGGTGTGTCGCGCTGTTGCTGCTGGCGGTCGTCCGGCCGCCGCCGCTGGCGCGTCTGGTCACCGGCTGGCCGCCGCCGGGCTGGGTGTACGCGATGTGCCAGGTCGGACAGGGGGACGCGACCGTGCTCGCGGCCGGCGGGGACGCCGCCGTCGTGGTGGACGCCGGGCCGGATCCGGCGCTGGTCGACCGGTGCCTCAGAGGGCTCGGGGTGCGCCGGATCCCGCTCCTGGTCCTCACCCACTTCCACGCCGACCATGTGGCCGGCCTGCCCGGGGTGCTGCGAGGGCGGGCGGTGGGCGCGATCCAGACGACGGGGCTCGAAGACCCGCCGTCCCAGGCCGCGTTCGTCCGGCGCGCGGCGCGGGCGGCCGGGGTGCCGGTGGTGCGGGCCGCGGCGGGGGAGCGGCGCAGGCTCGGTCCGCTGGAGTGGCGGGTGCTGTGGCCGCGGGCGGGCCCGGGGGCGCGGTGGGTGGACGAGGAGGGCGAGTCGGCGGCGAACGACGCGAGCGTGACGCTGTTCGTCAGGGCCGCCGGCGGGGTGACCCTGCTGCTCCTCGGCGACCTCGAACCCACCGCCCAGCAGCGCCTGTTGCGCGCCTACCCGGCGTTGCCGCCCGTGGACGTCCTCAAGGTCGCCCACCACGGTTCGGCCCACCAGGACCCCGGGCTGATACGGGCGGTGCGGCCGAGGCTGGCGCTCGTTTCGGCGGGCCGGGACAACCCGTACGGCCACCCGTCCCCGCGGACGGTGGAGGCGCTGCGGGCGGGCGGGGCGCGGGTGCTGAGAACGGACCGGGACGGGGCGATCGCGGTGACGGGCGCGGGCCCGGGACTCGCCGCCACGCCCTCCGGAGAAACGCTTGTAAAGGAGTCTTTCTAAAGATACGTTTACATCATGACGGAGCAGCCTCGCAGCATTCAGCTCACCGACCCCCGCGCCCTGCGCGCCTACGCCCATCCGACCCGGATGACCCTCGTGGGCCTGCTGCGGAGCAGTGGGCCGTTCACCGCCACCAGGGCGGCCGAGCTGACCGGCGAATCGGTGGCCAGCTGCTCGTACCACCTGCGGATACTCGCCAAATACGGGCTGGTCGAGCAGGCGCCGGGCGGCAAGGGCCGGGAGAAGCCCTGGCAGGCGACGGCCCGGTACACCGAGTGGCCGGGCCACAGCGAGGACGCGGCGGTCGCCCAGGCGGCGGACGCGCTCAGCGGGGCCGTGATCGAGCACTACTTCCACCGGGTCGTGCAGGCCGTGGAGCAGCGCCACTCGCTGCCTGTGGAGTGGCGGGAGGCCGAGCAGTTCGGCGACACGCTGCTCCATCTCACGCCGGAGGAGCTGGCCGGACTCGGGCAGCGGATCGACGAACTGCTGCGCCCCTACGAGGAGCGCGAGACGGACCCGGCCCGGCGCCCCGAGGGCGCACGGCCCGTGGCCGTCCTGCGGATCGCCTTCGTGGACCGCGAGCTCACCGAGAACGAGAACGACGCCGAAGGACACATCGCCGACGACGAGAAGGAGTGACCCATGGCGATCGCCGAACGCATACCCGCGCTGCTGCGCGAGCGGCCCTTCCGGCGGTACTGGACCGGGCAGACCGTCTCGCTCGCCGGCGATCAGATATCGCTCATGGCGCTGCCGCTCGCCGCCGTCCTCGTCCTCGGGGCCGACGCCGCCGAGATGGGCTGGCTGAAGACGGCCGAGCTGCTGCCCGCGCTGCTGCTCAACCTGCCGCTCGGCGCTTGGGCGGACCGGCAGGCGCGACGGCGGCGCGCGATGATCCTCGCCGACCTCGGTCGCGCGGCGCTGCTGCTGAGCCTCCCGGTCGCCTACCTGCTCGACGCGCTGACGCTGAGCCAGTTGTACGTGGTGGCCTTCGCGGTCGGAGCGCTCACGGTGCTCTTCGAGGTGTGCAACAGCACGCTGTTCGTGGCGCTCGTGCCGGCCGAGCGGTACGTGCAGGCGAACTCGCTGGTCAACGGCAGCCGTTCAGTGGCTTGGCTGGCGGGACCGGCGGTCGGCGGGGTGCTCGTGCAGGTGCTGACCGCGCCGCTGGCGCTGCTCGCGGACGCGGTGACGTACCTCGTCTCGGCGGGCTTCCTGGCCCGGATCAGACCGGTCGAGCCGGCTCCCGCGCCGGTGGAGAAGGGGCACTTCACCGAGGGGCTGCGCTGGGTCGTGCGGGATCGTTCGATGCGGGCGCTGTTCGCCGCCTCCGGCACGGTGCAGTTCTTCAATTTCATGTTCCACACCCTCTTCGTGCTCTACGTGACGACCGAACTCGGGCTGAGCGCGGGCGTGCTGGGCGCGGTGCTGGCGGCCGGGGCCGTGGGTGGGCTGATCGGGGCGGCGTGTGCCGGGGCGGTGGTCCGGCGGATCGGTGTCGGCCCGTCCCTGGTGGCCGGTTTCGTGGGCTTCGCGCTGCCGCTGCTCCTGGTGCCGGCGGCGAGCGGGCCGGTGCCGCTGGTGGCCGGGCTGCTGTTCGCGGCGGAGTTCCTCTCCTGCGTCGGGGTGATGCTGGCCGACATCGCGGTCGGGTCCTTCCAGATGGCCCTGATACCCGACGAGATACGCGCCCGCGCGATGGGCGCCTTCCGGACGCTCAACCACGGCTTCCGCCCGCTGGGAGCGCTGCTCGGCGGCCTGCTCGGCACGGCGTTCGGGCTGCGGCCCACGCTGTGGCTGGCGACGGTGGGCACGCTGCTCGCGGTCGTCTGGGTGCTGCCCTCGCCGCTGGCGCGGCTGCGGGAGCTGCCGGAGCGGGCGCCCGTGGCGTACACGAGTGAGCGGAATCTTTAATTCGGACTCTCGGTAACACTTCTACCGTTTGCCTCGAACGTGGCAACAGTGATCGAATGCGTCTTCGTTGAAACGGAAACGTCAGCGGTTGTCCGGGGGTACGGGAAGTGTTCGGTCTGTTCGGTAAGCGTGGTTCGGGAGCCTCCCGGGGCGGCCCGCTCGCGGGACTCACGGTTCCGCCGTCGGCGGGTGTCCTCAGCTGCCGGGTCCTCGACCCGGTGAGCGAGCCGGTCCGTCAGGCCGAGTTCACGGTCAGCGACACGGCGGGCCGCAAGGTCCTGGCCGGCGAGACCGATCCGTACGGCAGCGTCCTCGCGACCGTGCCGGCCGGCGAGTACCGGCTCGCGATCACGTCCGAGGGCTACACCCCGTACCACGGCAACGCCGTGGTCAACGAGAGCGGCCACGCCGGTCTCGGTGACGTCCGGCTCCAGGTCGCGCCCCAGCAGGCGCTCCCCGAGCCCGGCGACTGGGAGATCGACCCGATGCACTCCCAGATCGGCTTCACCGCACGGCACATCGGCCTCGCCCGCATCCACGGCCGCTTCAACAGCTTCGCCGGAGCCGTCCGGATCGCCGAGCGGATGGAGCGCTCCGCGATGCACGTCGTGATCGACGCGGCCTCCATCGACACCGGCGTCCAGATGCGCGACGACCACCTGCGCTCCGGCGACTTCCTCGACGTCGGCGCGTACCCGACGATGGAGTTCTTCAGCGAGCGCTTCGTCCACAAGGGCGGCAGCCGCTGGGCCGTCACCGGAGCGCTCACCCTGCACGGCGTCAGCCGCACGGTCACCCTCGACACCCAGTACCTGGGCCTCGGCAACGGCCTCCAGGGCGAGACGCGCGGCGCCTGCCGCGCGACCACCGAGCTGCACCGCGAGGACTTCACCCTCACCTGGCAGACGCTGCTGGCCCGCGGCATCGCGGCGGTCGGTTCCAGCATCACCATCGACCTGGACATCCAGATCGTCCCGAAGACCGCGCAGGGCTGAACCGGCCTACGGCTCCTCGCGCCAGCCCTCGTACTCGGCGGCGAGCGCGTCCAGGGCCACCGGGTCGAGGAGCCCGTCGGGGTCCTCGACGACGACGAGCCACTGGGCGTCCTCGGCGTCGTCCTCGCCGGCGAGCGCGTCGCGGACGAGCCGGGGGTCCTCGGCGAGGTCGAAACGGTCGGGGAGCTCCTCGGCGACCTCCTCGGCGGAGTCGCGGTCGGGCAGGACGAGTACGTGTCTCACATCGTTCACGTGCACATTCTCGGCGATGGGGGGAGTGTCGGTGGCGCGTGGGATCCTTGAGCACGATGGCCACCAAGAAGTCCTCCCCCGACGACCTCCTCGCCCCCGTCACGCTCGCCGTGGGCCAGGAGGACCTGCTGCTCGACCGCGCGGTCCGCGAGGTGGTGGCGGCCGCCCGGGCCTCCGACGCCGACACGGACGTGCGCGACCTCACCGCCGAGCAGCTGCCGCCCGGCGCGCTCGCGGAGCTCACCAGCCCCTCGCTGTTCGCCGAGCGCAAGGTCCTGATCGTGCGGAACGCGCAGGACCTCGCCGCGGACACCGTCAAGGAGATCAAGGCGTATCTCGACGCGCCGGCCGAGGAGATCTCCCTCGTGCTGCTGCACCCGGGCGGCGCCAAGGGCAAGGGACTCCTCGACGCGGCCCGCAAGGCGGGCGCGCGGGAGGTGGCCTGTCCCAAGACGACCAAGCCGGCCGAGCGGCTGACGTTCGTCCGGCAGGAGTTCCGGTCGCTCGGCCGGTCCGCCACGCCCGAGGCGTGCCAGTCCCTGGTCGACGCGATCGGCAGCGACCTGCGGGAGCTGGCCTCCGCCGTGGCACAGCTGACGGCGGACGTCGACGGCACCATCGACGAGGCGGTCGTCGGGCGCTACTACACGGGCCGCGCCGAGGCGTCGTCCTTCACGGTCGCGGACCGTGCCGTCGAGGGCCGCGCCGCCGAGGCCCTGGAGGCCCTGCGCTGGTCCCTGTCGACCGGCGTCGCGCCCGTCCTGATCACCAGCGCCCTCGCCCAGGGCGTCCGCGCCATCGGCAAGCTCTCCTCGGCCCGCGGCGGCCGCCCGGCCGACCTCGCCCGCGAGCTCGGCATGCCGCCGTGGAAGATCGACCGCGTCCGTCAGCAGATGCGCGGCTGGACCCCCGACGGCGTCTCCCTCGCCCTGCGAGCGGTCGCCGAGGCCGACGCGGGCGTCAAGGGCGGCGGCGACGACCCGGAGTACGCCCTGGAGAAGGCCGTCGTCGCGATCGCGCGGGCGGCCCGCATGCGCCGCGCCTGACAGCGGGACCGCGGGCACGACGAAGGCCCCGTCGCCTCCTGGGGAAGGAGAGCGGCGGGGCCTTCGTCGTACAACTCGGGTGGCTCGTACACGCGTGGCGAACGCGTCTCGCGTACGGAGCCGGGGTGGCCGGGCGGGAGCGGTTAGAGGGCCCGCTGGAGTCCCGTACGGCCGGTCACATCAGAGCTCAGCCCTGGAGGGTGGCAACCTTGGTGGCCAGCGCCGACTTCTTGTTGGCGGCGGCGTTCTTGTGGATGACACCCTTCGAGACAGCCTTGTCGAGCTGACGCGAAGCGGCACGAGCGGCAACGGTGGCCTTCTCGAGGTCGCCGGCGGCGACAGCCTCGCGGGCCTTGCGGATCGCGGTCTTGAGCGACGACTTGACGGCCTTGTTGCGCAGGCGCGCCTTCTCGTTGGTCTTGTTCCGCTTGATCTGGGACTTGATGTTCGCCACGAAAAGAGCCTTTACAGGTTCGATGTTTCTTCAGGATGCGCCTTGCAGCTGAGAGGGCACACAAGACACAGCTGTCCACGGTATCAGCCGCTCTCCATACCGCCCAAACCGAGCACCGGGCCGCAGTCATGGGACCATGGACCCTACGTACCCGTTCCGAACACCGCCCGAGACGAGAAGCCTGCGTGCCCGCGACTCCTACCAACGTGCCCGAGCCGAGCCGTACCGACCCGGCTCTGATCCGCAATTTCTGCATCATCGCGCACATCGACCACGGCAAGTCCACGCTCGCCGACCGGATGCTCCAGCTGACCGGTGTGGTCGACCAGCGGCAGATGCGCGCCCAGTACCTCGACCGGATGGACATCGAGCGTGAGCGCGGCATCACGATCAAGTCCCAGGCGGTCCGTCTGCCCTGGGCCCCCACCGAGGGGTCCGAGCAGGGCCGGACGCACATCCTGAACATGATCGACACGCCCGGGCACGTCGACTTCACCTACGAGGTCTCGCGCTCGCTCGCCGCCTGCGAGGGCACGATCCTGCTGGTGGACGCGGCCCAGGGCATCGAGGCGCAGACCCTGGCCAACCTGTACCTGGCGATGGAGAACGACCTCACCATCGTCCCGGTGCTCAACAAGATCGACCTGCCGGCCGCCCAGCCGGAGAAGTTCGCCGAGGAGCTGGCCAACCTCATCGGCTGCCAGCCGGAGGACGTCCTCAAGGTCTCCGCCAAGACCGGCATGGGCGTCGAGGCGCTGCTCGACCGTGTCGTCCGCGACATCCCGGCCCCGGTCGGCGTCGCCGACGCGCCGGCCCGCGCGATGATCTTCGACTCGGTCTACGACTCGTACCGCGGCGTCGTCACCTACGTCCGTGTCGTCGACGGCCAGCTCAACAAGCGCGAGCGCATCCGGATGATGTCGACCGGCGCCACCCACGAGCTCCTGGAGATCGGCACCAACTCGCCCGAGATGCTGCCGGCCGACGGCCTCGGCGTCGGCGAGGTGGGCTACCTGATCACCGGCGTGAAGGACGTCCGCCAGTCCAAGGTCGGTGACACGATCACCTCGCAGGTCAAGGGCGCCGAGGAGGCGCTCGGCGGCTACAAGGACCCGAAGCCGATGGTCTTCTCCGGTCTGTACCCGCTGGACGGCTCGGACTACCCCGAGCTGCGCGACGCCCTCGACAAGCTCCAGCTCAACGACGCCGCGCTCGTCTACGAGCCGGAGACCTCCGCCGCGCTCGGCTTCGGCTTCCGCGTCGGCTTCCTCGGCCTGCTCCACCTGGACGTGATCCGCGAGCGCCTGGAGCGCGAGTTCGGCCTCGACCTGATCGCCACCGCCCCCAACGTGGTCTACCGCGTGGTCATGGAGGACGGCAGCGAGCACACGGTCACCAACCCGAGCGAGTTCCCCGAGGGCAAGATCAGCGAGGTGTACGAGCCGGTCGTGCGTGCCACGATCCTGGCCCCCACCGAGTTCATCGGCTCGATCATGGAGCTCTGCCAGACCCGGCGCGGCACCCTCCTCGGCATGGACTACCTCTCCGAGGACCGCGTCGAGATCCGCTACACCCTGCCGCTGGCCGAGATCGTCTTCGACTTCTTCGACCAGCTGAAGTCCAAGACCCGCGGCTACGCCTCGCTCGACTACGAGCCCACCGGCGAGCAGGCGTCCAGCCTGGTCAAGGTCGACATCCTGCTGCACGGCGACAAGGTCGACGCCTTCTCGGCGATCACCCACAAGGACGCGGCCTACGCGTACGGTGTGCGGCTCGTCGCCAAGCTGCGCGAGCTCATCCCGCGGCAGGCGTTCGAGGTGCCCATCCAGGCCGCCATCGGCTCCCGGGTCATCGCCCGTGAGACCATTCGCGCCATCCGCAAGGACGTCCTCGCCAAGTGCTACGGCGGTGACATCTCCCGTAAGCGGAAGCTGCTCGAGAAGCAGAAGGAAGGCAAGAAGCGGATGAAGATGGTCGGCTCCGTGGAGGTTCCGCAGGAAGCCTTCATCGCCGTCCTGTCCAGCGACGAGTCGGCGGGCAAGGCGAAGAAGTAGCCGCCCCCCGCTCACCGCGAGGCCACCACAAGGCACTCGCGAGGCCACCACAAGGCACTCGCGAGGCCACCACAAGGCCACCACTGACGGGTCTGCGCGCCGACGGCGTGCAGACCCGTTCGTTATATGCAAGCCCTTACGCGCCAGTCCCAGGCGCTCTACTCTGAAGCCGCCTGAAGGTTACTCGCCAGTTAGTTACGCCTAGTTGCGCCCCGCCTGACCGCACCGCCGCCGCCCGGAGGACGTCGTGAGCGACACCCAGACCCTGATCGAGAACCGGCCGCCGTCCGTGGCGGCGCTCTTCCTTGAGCGCGTCGAGCGGACCCCCGACGCGGAGGCGTACCGCTACCCGGTCCCCGCCGCCGGCCAGGGCCCCGACGAGTGGAAGTCGCTCAGCTGGGCGCAGGCCGCCGACCGCGTCCACGCCATCGCCGCCGGCCTCATCGACCTCGGCGTCCAGCCGGAGGAACGGGTCGCCCTCGCCTCCGCCACCCGCGTCGAGTGGATCCTCGCCGACCTCGGCGTCATGTGCGCCGGCGCCGCCGTCACCACGGTCTACCCGCAGACCAACGCCGAGGAGTCGGCCTTCATCCTGTCCGACTCCGACTCGCGCGTCCTGATCGCCGAGAACGCCGACCAGCTCGCCAAGGCCGTCGAGCGCCGTGACGACCTGCCCCACCTCCACCACGTCGTCGTGATCGACGCCGAGGGTGCCGACACCTCCGAGGAGTGGGTGCTCACCCTCGCCGACCTGGAGGCCCGCGGCAAGGCGTACCTGGAGAAGCACCCGGAGGTCGTCAAGGAGCGCGTCGGGGCGATCAGCCGCGAGCAGCTCGCCACCCTCATCTACACGTCCGGCACCACCGGCCGCCCCAAGGGCGTCCGCCTGCGCCACGACAGCTGGTCGTACATGGCCAAGGCCATCGCCGCCACCGGCCTCGTCACCCAGGACGACGTCCAGTACCTGTGGCTGCCGCTCGCCCACGTCTTCGGCAAGGTGCTCACCTCCGGCCAGATCGAGGTGGGCCACGTCACCGCCGTCGACGGCCGCATCGACAAGATCATCGTGAACCTGCCGATCGTGCAGCCCACCTACATGGCCGCCGTCCCGCGCATCTTCGAGAAGGTCTACAACGGCGTCGCCGCCAAGGCCCGCGAGGGCGGCGGGGCCAAGTACAAGATCTTCCAGTGGGCGGCCGGCATCGCCCGCGAGTACGCCAAGGTCACCCAGGACAACTTCCGCCGCACCGGCACCGCCTCCGCGCCCTTCGGCCTCGCCGCCAAGCACAAGGTCGCCGACGCGCTCGTCTACAAGAAGCTCCGCGAGGCCTTCGGCGGCCGGCTGCGCGCCGCCGTCTCCGGCTCCGTCGCGCTCGCCCCCGAGATCGGCTACTTCTTCTCCGGCGCCGGCATCCACATCCTGGAGGGCTACGGCCTCACCGAGTCCTCCGCCGCCTCCTTCGTCAACCCCGGCGAGGCGTACCGCACCGGCACCGTCGGAAAGCCGCTGCCCGGCACCGAGGTCCGCATCGCCGACGACGGCGAGATCCTGCTGCGCAGCCCCGGCATCATGGAGGGCTACCACGGCCTGCCGGAGAAGACCGCCGAGGTCCTGGAGCCGGACGGCTGGTTCCACACCGGAGACATCGGCGAACTGTCCGCGGACGGCTACCTGCGCATCACCGACCGCAAGAAGGACCTCTTCAAGACCTCCGGGGGCAAGTACATCGCCCCGACGGAGATCGAGGGCCAGTTCAAGGCCGTCTGCCCGTTCGTCTCCAACATCGTGGTGCTCGGCGCCGACCGCAACTACTGCTCCGCGCTCATCGCCCTCGACGAGCCCGCCATCCAGGGCTGGGCCGCCGAGCACGACCTCGGCGGCAAGTCGTACGCCGAGGTCGTCGCCACCCCGCAGGTCGAGAAGCTCATCGAGGGCTACGTCGCCCGCCTCAACGAGGGCCTGCAGCGCTGGCAGACCATCAAGAAGTTCCGCCTCCTGCCGCGCGACCTGGACGTCGAGCACGGCGAGCTCACGCCGAGCCTGAAGATGAAGCGGCCGGTGGTGGAGCGGACGTACCAGCACCTGATCGCGGAGATGTACGAGGGCGCGCGGGAGGCGTAGCCCCGCTCCGGCCTGCGGGTTCCGGAGTTATCCACAGGCCCGGCGGAGATGTCGGGCGGTACGGGACAATGGCTTCATGCCTTCCGTACTGCCCGATGGTGAGCCCATGCCCGAGGACGGGGCGCTGCCCGCCCACGCCCTTGCGGGCGCCGGGGAGCGACCGCTCGGGTTCTATCTGCACGTGCCGTACTGCGCCACCCGGTGCGGTTACTGCGACTTCAACACCTACACCGCGAGCGAGCTGCGCGGTGCCGGGGGCGTGCTCGCCTCCCGGGAGAACTACGCCGGGCAGGTCGCCGAGGAGATACGGCTCGCCCGCAAGGTCCTCGGCGACGACCCGCGCCCCGTGCGGACCGTCTTCGTCGGCGGCGGCACCCCCACGCTGCTCGACGCGGACGACCTCGTGGCGATGCTCGGGGCGATCCGGGACGAGTTCGGGCTCGCCGACGACGCCGAGGTGACGACGGAGGCCAACCCCGAGTCCGTCGACCCCGCGTATCTGGCGACGCTGCGCGAGGGCGGCTTCAACCGGATCTCCTTCGGCATGCAGAGCGCCCGGCAGCACGTGCTGAAGATCCTCGACCGCAGCCACACGCCGGGGCGGCCCGAGGCATGCGTCGCCGAGGCACGGGCCGCCGGCTTCGAGCACGTCAACCTCGACCTGATCTACGGCACGCCCGGCGAGTCCGACGACGACTGGCGGGCGTCCCTCGACGCGGCGATCGGCGCCGGCCCCGACCACATCAGCGCCTACGCGCTGATCGTCGAGGAGGGCACCCAGCTGGCCCGGCGCATCCGGCGCGGCGAGATACCCATGACCGACGACGACGCCCACGCCGACCGGTACCTGATAGCGGAGGACGTGCTCTCCGGAGCGGGCTTCCAGTGGTACGAGGTCTCCAACTGGGCCACCTCCGACGCCGGCCGCTGCCTCCACAACGAGCTCTACTGGCGCGGCGCCGACTGGTGGGGCGCCGGCCCCGGCGCCCACAGCCACGTCGGCGGCGTCCGCTGGTGGAACGTGAAGCACCCGGGCGCGTACGCGGCGGCGCTGGGCTCCGGCAGGTCGCCGGGGGCCGGGCGGGAGGTCCTGTCGGACGAGGACCGGCGGGTCGAGCGGGTGCTCCTTGAGCTGCGGCTGCGCGAGGGGGTCGAGCTGGGGCTGCTGAAGCCGGCGGGCCTGGCGGCGGCGGAGCGGGCGCGGGCGGACGGGCTGCTGGACGGTGCGGCGTACGCGGAGGGGCGGGCGGTACTGACGCTGCGCGGTCGGCTGCTGGCCGACGCGGTGGTCCGGGACCTGGTGGACTAGGCCGCCCCCTGCCCGGCGCCGGGCCGTCGCCCGCCCCAGCCCGTGCGGGCTGCGCCCGCCGTGCCACCCTCGCCCGTGCGGGGTTGCGCCGGACCTGCCGACACCCGTGCGGGCCGCGCCGGGCCTGCCCACACCGCCCCGTGCGGGCCGCGCCGGGCCTGCCCAACCTCTGTGCGGGGGTGGGCGACGCCCCCTGCGGGACGGATGTTCACGACGGGCGGTGGCGGGGCAGCCCTGGCCGGAGCGCGCCCACAGTGGGGGCGCCAGGCGGCTGGGACGGGGCCCTATGGTGCCGTTACGAAGTCGATCAGTTCTTCGACCCGGCCCAGCAGTTCCGGTTCCAGGTCCTTGTACGACCTCACCCGCGACAGGATGTGCTGCCAGGCCGCGCCCGTGTTCTCCGGCCAGCCGAGGGCGCGGCAGATGCCCGTCTTCCAGTCCTGGCCGCGGGGGATGGTGGGCCAGGCGGGGATGCCGAGGGCGGCGGGCTTCACGGCCTGCCAGACGTCGATGTAGGGGTGACCGACGACGAGGACGTCGGGGGAGGAGACCTGGGCGGCGATGCGGGACTCCTTGGAGCCCTCGACCAGGTGGTCGACCAGGACGCCGAGGCGGGCGTCCGGGGCCGGGGCGAAGTCGGCGACGATGGCCGGGAGGTCGTCGACGCCCTCCAGGTACTCGACGACGACGCCCTCGATCCGCAGGTCGTCGCCCCAGACGCGCTCCACCAGCTCGGCGTCGTGGCGGCCCTCGACGTAGATCCGGCCCGCCCTGGCGACCCGTGCCCGGGCGCCCGGGACCGCGATCGAGCCGGAGGCGGTACGGGTGGGACGCACCGGGGCACCGGAGGCGGGGCGGACCAGGGTGACGACCCGGCCCTCCAGGAGGAAGCCGCGCGGTTCCAGCGGAAAGACCCGGTGCTTGCCGAAGCGGTCCTCCAGTGTCACCGTGCCCGCCTCGCAGCGGATCACGGCACCGCAGAACCCGGTCGTGACCTCCTCGACGACGAGGTCACGGTCCGCCGGGACTTCCGGCACGGGCGCCGAGCGCTTCCAAGGAGGTGTCAGATCCGGGTTGTAGCTGCGCATTTGGGGGACGCTACGACACCTCGAAGCGGCGTGCCAGTTCATCGCGCTGGCGTCGTACGAACGCCGCGTCGACCACGGCGCCGTGCCCCGGCACGTACACCGCCTCCTCGCCGCCCAGCGAGAGCAGCCGGTCGAGGGCGGCCGGCCAGCGGGTGGGGATGGCGTCCGGGCCCGCCTGGGGTTCGCCGGACTCCTCGACGAGGTCGCCGCAGAAGACCACCTCGGGGGCGCCGGGTACGAACAGGGCCAGGTCGTGGCCGGTGTGGCCGGGGCCGACGTTCGCGAGGAGGACCTGGCGGCCGCCGAGGTCGAGGGTCCACTCGCCCGAGACGGTGTGCCGCGGAAGCACCAGCGCCTCGACGGCCTCCGCCGCGGCCGCCTCGTCCACCCCGTGCCGTACCGCGTCCGCGCGGAGCTCCTCCGCCTCCCGCCGCAGCAGCGCGTCCACGCCCACCGCGCCGAACACCTCGGCCCCGGCGAAGACCGCCGTGCCGAGCACATGGTCGAAGTGCGGATGACCGAGTGCGATGTGCGTCACCCTGCGGCCGCCCGTGAGAGCCGCCACATCCGCGTGGAGTTCGGCGCCCTGCGCGAGCGTGGCGCCCGTGTCGTACAGCAGCACCGCGTCCCGCCCGGCCACCAGGCCCACCGTGGCGTCCCAGCCCGGCAGCCGGCGGCGCCCCACGCCCTCGCCGAGCCGCTCCCACCCGTACGCTTCCCAGTCCATGTCCATGGCGAGACGCTAACCGTTGCGCCGCCGCCGAGCCCGCCTCCTTGCCAGGAGCGATGTCCGCCGCCGTACACTGGCCGGGGGTTTCCTGGCACTCGGACAGGGCGAGTGCCAAAAGCGGAGCAACCGGAACCGGATCGACAGCTGGAGGTGCGCGCGATGCTCAGCGAACGCAGACTCGAGGTGCTGCGCGCCATCGTCCAGGACTACGTCGGGACGGAGGAGCCCGTCGGCTCCAAGGCGCTGACCGAGCGGCACAAGCTCGGCGTCTCGCCCGCCACCGTGCGCAACGACATGGCGGTCCTGGAGGAGGAGGGCTACATCGCCCAGCCTCACACCAGTGCCGGCCGCATCCCCACCGACAAGGGCTACCGCCTCTTCGTCGACCGACTGGCCGGCGTCAAGCCGCTGTCCACCCCCGAGCGGCGCGCCATCCACAACTTCCTCGACGGAGCCGTCGACCTCGACGACGTCGTCGGCCGCACGGTCCGGCTGCTCGCGCAGCTGACCCGGCAGGTCGCCGTCGTGCAGTACCCGTCGCTGACCCGTTCGACGGTCCGGCACGTGGAACTGCTGTCGCTCGCCCCCGCCCGGCTGATGCTCGTGCTCATCACGGACACCGGCCGGGTCGAGCAGCGCGTGGTCGACTGCCCGGCGCCCTTCGGCGAGACCTCCCTCGCCGACCTGCGGGCCCGCCTCAACAGCCGCGTCGTCGGCCGCCGCTTCGCGGACGTGCCGCAGCTGGTGCAGGACCTGCCGGAGTCCTTCGAGGACCAGGAGGACCGCGGCACGGTCACGACCGTGCTCGCGACCCTGCTCGAAACCCTGGTGGAGGAGCAGGAGGAGCGGCTCATGATCGGCGGCACCGCCAATCTGACCCGCTTCGGACACGACTTCCCCCTGACGATCAGGCCCGTCCTGGAGGCTCTGGAGGAGCAGGTCGTGCTCCTCAAGCTGCTCGGCGAGGCCAAGGAGTCGGGCATGACCGTACGGATCGGCCACGAGATCGCCCACGAGGGCCTGACGTCCACGTCGGTCGTCTCGGTCGGCTACGGTTCCGGCGGCGAGGCAGTCGCCAAACTCGGCGTGGTCGGACCGACCCGCATGGACTACCCCGGAACGATGGGAGCGGTACGCGCAGTGGCACGTTACGTCGGACAGATCCTGGCGGAGTCGTAAGTGGCCACCGACTACTACGCCGTACTCGGCGTACGCCGCGACGCGTCGCAGGACGAGATCAAGAAGGCGTTCCGACGCCTCGCCCGTGAGCTTCACCCGGACGTGAACCCGGACCCGAAGACGCAGGAGCGGTTCAAGGAGATCAACGCCGCTTACGAGGTGCTGTCGGACCCGCAGAAGAAGCAGGTCTACGACCTCGGCGGCGACCCGCTGTCCGCCTCCGGCGGCGGTGCCGGGGCCGGCGGCTTCGGCGCGGGCGGCTTCGGGAACTTCTCGGACATCATGGACGCCTTCTTCGGTACGGCGTCCCAGCGCGGCCCGCGCTCGCGCACCCGGCGCGGCCAGGACGCGATGATCCGCCTGGAGGTCACCCTCGACGAGGCGGCCTTCGGCACCACCAAGGACATCCAGGTCGACACGGCCGTCGTCTGCACCACCTGCTCCGGGGAGGGCGCCGCGCCCGGCACCTCCGCGCAGACCTGTGACATGTGCCGCGGCCGCGGTGAGGTCTCCCAGGTCACCCGGTCGTTCCTGGGCCAGGTCATGACCTCGCGTCCGTGCCCGCAGTGCCAGGGCTTCGGCACGGTCGTGCCGACCCCGTGCCCCGAGTGCGCCGGCGACGGCCGCGTGCGGTCCCGCCGTACGCTCACCGTCAAGATCCCGGCCGGTGTCGACAACGGCACCCGCATCCAGCTCGCGGGCGAGGGCGAGGTCGGCCCCGGCGGCGGCCCCGCCGGCGACCTGTACGTCGAGATCCACGAGATCCCGCACGAGACCTTCCAGCGCCGCGGCGACGACCTGCACTGCACGGTCACCATCCCGATGACGGCGGCCGCGCTCGGCACGAAGGTGCAGCTGCAGACGCTCGACGGCCTTGAGGACGTCGACATCCGCCCGGGCACCCAGTCCGGCCAGTCGATCCCGCTGCACGGCCGCGGCATCACCCACCTGCGCGGCAACGGGCGCGGCGACCTGATCGTCCATGTCGAGGTGCAGACCCCGACGAAGCTCGACGCGGAGCAGGAGCGACTGCTGCGCGAGCTGGCCAAGCTGCGCGGCGAGGAGCGCCCGCAGGGGCAGTTCCAGCCCGGCCAGCAGGGCCTGTTCTCGCGCCTGAAGGACGCGTTCAACGGACGCTAGGCGTTTCTGCCGGGGGTCCGGGGGTCGTCCCCCGGGTGAGCACAGTCAGCCGGGGCAGCAGGGCCTGTTCTCGCGTCTGAAGGACGCGTTCAACGGACGCTAGGCGTTTCTGCCGGGGGTCCGGGGGTCGTCCCCCGGGTGAGCACAGTCAGCCGGGGCAG